>NZ_JABXGI010000016.1:0-115389 GCF_022627865.1 Herbaspirillum sp. C7C2 | reverse complement strand
AAAGTTTCCAGAACCGAAGTTCTGTCGCACTTCATTAAACGCCCACGCTTATCGGCTGTTAATTTTTAAAGATCATCCGCATCAAACGCGCCTTGCGCTGTTTGCATCGCTGCGAATCGTTTTGTTCGTCAGCAGCAGAGAAGCGAGATTATGTAGCAGTTAGTTCATCGCGTCAACTACTTTTTTGCGATTCGTTTTAAATTTTTTCGTCTTCGCTTTTACTGCCTGCTCGACTACTTTCATTTAAAACGTACTTCAAACTGCTTCACTACTCACCTGCTTCGCCCACCTTCGTCGCTTTGTTTTTCAACTTCGCTTCGTGTGTCGCGTCAGCAGGGGGCGAACTATAGCAACGCTCCCCACACCGCGCAAGCACTTTTTGAAAAATATTCGAAAATAATTTAGCCAAGCCGGGAACCCAGCATGGTCGATGCCACGCAAACCCTTGCCCGGCATGGCTTTGAGCTCAAAATCTGGAAACAGAGACCCTACAAACAAAAATGGCCGCCCTGGCGGGCGGCCATTTTTCATCTTATCTATTCAGGCATTCTTGAAGACTGCCGGCCGCTTTTCCAGGAAGGCTTTCATGCCCTCCTTCTGGTCTTCCGTCGCAAAGCAACTATAGAAGAGTGCGCGTTCATACCGGATGCCATCGGCCAGGCTGCTCTCAAAGGCCCGGTTGACGGAATCCTTCACCATCATCGCTACCTGACGCGGCATCTCGGTAATGGCCACTGCCGCCGCCATCGCCTCTTCCATCAGCTTGTCTGCGGGAACGATGCGCGACACCAATCCGGCGCGCTCGGCTTCCTGCGCATCCATCATGCGCGCCGTCAGCGCCATGTCCATGGCCTTGGCCTTGGAAACGGCACGTGGCAGACGCTGCGTGCCGCCGGCACCGGGAATGATGCCCAGCTTGATTTCCGGCTGACCGAACTTGGCGTTGTCGGCGGCAATGATGAAATCGCACATCATCGCCAGCTCACAGCCGCCACCGAGCACGTAGCCGGCCACCGCCGCAATGACCGGCTTTCGGATGCGACGCACGGTTTCCCAGTTACGGGTAATGAATTCCCCGTTGAAGACGTCCATATAGTCATAGCCCGCCATCACGCTGATATCGGCGCCGGCGGCAAATGCCTTCTCGCTGCCGGTGACGATGACGCATCCGATCTCATCCTGGGCATCGAATGCCAGCAGGGCCTCGCCCAATTCGATCATCAGCGCATCGCTCAGTGCGTTGAGCGCCTTGGGGCGGTTCAGGCGGATCAGGCCAACCTGGCCGTGAGTCTCAACCAGGATGTTTTCGTAGCTCATGTAGGTCTCCTTCTTATGGATGAATCGGGGGAACCGCCCGGACGTGGCACAAACCCGGTACGGCGATGTGCAAGAATAAGCCAAAAATAATGAGGAAGTCCGACCTGGCGCAATGACTGCCGATAATTTCATGCGGGCAAGGCGGCACCAGACTATATTGGAGTCATCTAACCAACGTCACGCGTGAACCCAACTTCATCGACAAGGAGGCCTCCATGTTCAAGACCATACTCGTGCCCACCGACGGCTCCGAACGTTCGGACAAGGCCATCGCCACCGCAGTGGATTACGCCAGGCACTGCGGCGCCCGCCTCATCGGCATCTCGGTCGCAGAACCGTATCCGTTCTCTCCACTGGCCGAGAGCTCGATGGCGATCGATCCCGCCCTCTATGAGGAAAACGTCAAGACCCTGGCCAACCAGCACATCAAGAAAATCTCGGATGCCGCTGCAGCAGCCGGCGTGCCATGCCAGACCGAGATCGTCATGTCCTTCAACCCGGATGAGGAAATCATCAAGGCCGCCCAGCTTCATGGCTGCGACGCCATCTTCATGGCATCGCACGGTCGCAGCGGGCTCTCGCGCATGTTCCTCGGCAGCAAGACCCAGAAGGTACTGGCCCACTCCACCATTCCGGTGCTGGTACTGCGCTGACTGGCCCCTTCAACGGAAAAAGCCTGGTCCATCTCCGGACCAGGCTTTTTTATTACTTCGAGGAAATCTGAAGTTCAGTTACCACCAGGCGGATTCATCCCCTTAGGCAGCAGCACCCACATCATCCCGCGCTGCTTCATCGAGCCCGCGCGGTCCTCGGCTTCGTCGCCAAAGCCCCAGAAGTAGTCTGCGCGCACCACGCCGCGAATGGCACCGCCAGTATCCTGTGCCACCACCAGGCGCTGGAGCGGCCTATCGCTATTGGGAAGGGTCGTTGCCAGGAAGACCGGTGCACCCAGCGGGACGTGCTGCGGATCGATAGCGATCGAGCGCTGCGGCGTCAGCGGGATACCCTGGGCGCCCTTCGGCCCCTTGGACGGATCGGGCAGCTTTTCCTCCTTGAAGAAGACATAGCTGGGATTGGCGTTGAGCAACTCTTCCTTGCGCGCCGGATTTGCCTGGACCCAGGCCTTGATGTTCTGGGCCGACGCCTGGGACAGCTCCATCTCTCCCTTGTCCACCAGATAGCGGCCTATGGATTTATAAGGGCGGCCATTCTGGTCAGCATAGGCCAGGCGAATGGTCTCGCGTGACTCCGGCAGATAGACCCGGCCGGAGCCTTGTACCTGCAGGAAGAAGGCCTCCACTGGATCATCCACCCATACGATCTCCTTCCCAGCCAGATTATTGCCCTGCATCAGCTCGGCGCGGGTGGGATAGGGCACTACCTTGCGCCCCACCACCTTGCCGCGCAGGCGCAGGTTCTTCAATTCCGGATAGACGCTGGCCATGTCGATGGTCAGCAGGTCGTCCGGCGCCTGGTACAACGGCGTCTGGTAAGGCCCGGCACGACGGCGTGAGCCACGCAGCAGCGGCTCGTAATAACCGGTGACCAGACCGGTATCGGTCCCGTCCGGGTTGAACAGCTGGTAAGGCGTGAAATAGGTCTCGAAATACTGGCGCAGGAAACCGAGGTCGCCGGCATTGACCTGTTGGGCTGCACCACAGGCGGCGCGCCACTCCGGCTTGCGGATTAGCACCGAGCAGGAAGACTGCAAGGCCGGCCAGGCCTCGCGCAGGTCATCATTACCCCATCCCGGCAGCTGCGAGAAGGTGGTGGCGCGCATGGTCGGCCCCGGCTGGGCGGTCGGCTTGGCCGGCGGCTGGCTCACGGGCGGAGTGGTCAGCGGCGTGGTCTGGCAGGCCGCCAGCAGGACGGCGACCGAGACTGCCAATGCGGGTACACTGAGGCGCCTGAGCGAGGCCAGGCTGAAGGAACGATTCAAGCGATTCAAACGATTCAATGACATCGGAGACAAATTCATGTTGTGGTTGATCCTGGAGGCCTGCGCCGCCTTCTTTCTGCTGGTCTTCATCGTCTGGTGGACCATGTTCTCGGGCCGCAAGGAAAAGAACGGCAGGCCAGTCACCCGGCAACAGCAGGCGCAGCAGCAGGCACGAGAGCAGACAGACAGCGACCAGCGCTGAAAAATCCGCTGGACACCTCCAAAACCTTCATTTCAATGCAGCGTGCGCGGAAGGGAAAGGACGAACTCGGGAATCCGGGCGTCGAACTGTTCGCCATCCTCGGCCACGCAGAAGTATTCGCCGTGCATGCTGCCCTGCGGCGTCTTGAGCGAGGTACCGCTGGTGTATTCGAACTGTTCGCCCGGTTGCAGGAAGGGCTGATGGCCTACCACACCCAGCCCGCGCACTTCCTCGACGTGGTTGTTGGCATCGGTGATCACCCAGTGGCGCGAGATCAGCTGGGCCGGCACGGTGCCGGTGTTGGCGATGGTGATCGCATAGGCGAACACGTAGTGCGAACGCGATGGATCGGATTGTTCCTCCAGGTACTGGGTCTTGACCGTCACCGTGAACTCGTACGCTGCCATGGGATTTTTCCTGTGTTGTCGTTATGTCGGGCCGCGCATGAAGAAAACTCGCAGCGACCATCCCCGATTGCACACGAATTCGTCACGCAGCGCAAGCCGCAACGTTCCGTCAGCGCGTCAGCGCCCGGCGACAGGGTAAAATAGCAGCTTTGCCGCCTCCGTGCCGAGCGCCGGGGCCGCCGTCGATTCAGCCATCCTTTCTTTACAGCCATGCCGACCTATCGTATCGCCCCCAGCATCCTGTCCGCCGATTTCGCCCGTCTGGGTGAAGAAGTGCGCAATGTCGTCGCCGCCGGCGCCGATTTCATCCACTTCGACGTGATGGACAACCATTACGTGCCCAACCTGACCATCGGCCCGCTGGTGTGCGAAGCGATCCGCCCGCATGTACAGGTCCCCATCGACGTGCACCTGATGGTCAAGCCGGTGGACCGCATCATCCCCGACTTCGCCAAGGCCGGCGCCAACCTGATCACCTTCCACCCGGAAGCCTCCGAGCACATCGACCGCTCGCTGCAACTGATCCGCGACAACGGCTGCAAGGCCGGCCTGGTGTTCAACCCCGGCACGCCACTGCACTATCTGGATCACGTCATGGACAAGCTGGACATGGTCCTGATCATGTCGGTGAACCCCGGTTTTGGCGGCCAGTCCTTCATTCCCGAAGCGCTTAAGAAGATCGCCGAAGTGCGCCGCCGCATCGATGAATCCGGCCGCGACATCCTGCTGGAAGTCGATGGCGGCATCAAGGTCGAGAACATCGCCGCCGCCGCCCGTGCCGGCGCCGACACTTTCGTGGCCGGCTCCGCCATCTTCGGCAAGCCCGACTACAAGGCCGTGATCGACGCCATGCGCGCCGAACTGGCGCAGGTCTGAGCCCGCCCCTTCTGCCTTTGTCCCAACCCGCCACCCATTGACGAACCGACCACGAGGTTTCCCGCGCACATGAGCAAGCTGACCAACATCAAAGCCGCCATCATCGACCTCGACGGCACCATGCTGGACACCGCAGCCGACTTCCATGTCGCAGTCAACCGCATGCGTGCGGAGTTGGGCCTGACGCCCCTGTCGCAGGAAACCATCGTCAACTTCGTCGGCAAGGGAACGGAAAACCTGATCCGCCGGGTACTGGCCGTGGACTATGCCGAAGACGAAGCGGCGCAATACTTCCAGCAGGCACTGGATGCCTATACCGAGCAATACCTGGCCATCAACGGTGACTACTCCTCGCTCTACCCGGGCGTGCTCGAAGGCTTGCAGGCCATGCGCGAGAAAGGCCTGCGCCTGGCCTGCGTGACCAACAAGCCGCTGGCATTCGCCGTGCCGCTGCTGGAAAAGAAGGGCCTCTCCGGCTTCTTCGAGATCGTCTATGGCGGCGACTCCTTCCCCAGGAAGAAGCCCGACCCCATGCCGCTGTTGCAGGTATGCGAGGATTTCGCCCTGACCCCGGCCCAGGTGGTCGCCATCGGCGACTCCAGCAATGACGCCCAGGCCGCCCGTGCAGCGGGATGCCGTGTCCTGAATGTTCCGTATGGATACAACCACGGTGAATCTATACACGACGTCGATTCGGATGGTATAGTTTCGACGCTTGTAGAAGCAGCGCAGCAAATCTCGGTGGATTGACACCCTGTCAGCCACCGGTCGATAGACCAAAGATCGAACCGCGACCCCACATCCATGTTTCGCAACAACAAACGTACCGCACAAACTACAGCCGCCCCTGAGGCCTGGCTGTGGCGACGCTGGCAATTCCAGGCTCAGTGATTGACGCCTGGACCTGGCCGCACCTGCGCGCCGGGTCGTTTGTTGTAGTACCGCATCCCCTGCATTTCCCGCAATTCAAACAACGACACCGCTGACGAGAGTCCGCACCTGTCCACGTGCTTCGTGTGCATCGCGCTCATTGCGCCTGCGCGCCGCCCGGTGGCCAGCGCCGCGTACCCTACAATGGCGGTCTGGAGTGAAACATGACCGAACTCGAATTCAAATCGCTGGCCACCGAAGGCTACAACCGCATCCCCCTGATCGCCGAAGCCTTCGCCGACCTGGAAACCCCGCTGACGCTCTATCTCAAGCTGGCCCAGAGCCACAACACCGGCAAGAACACCTTCCTGCTGGAGTCGGTGGTCGGTGGCGAGCGCTTCGGCCGCTACTCCTTCATCGGCCTGCCCGCCTCCACCAAGATCCGCTGCAGTGGCAAGCAGATCGAGGTCCTGAAGAATGACGTCGTCATCGAAACCGCCGAAGGCAATGCGCTGGAGTTCATTGCCGAATACCAGTCCCGCTTCAAGGTCGCCATCCGCCCCGGCATGCCGCGCTTCTGCGGCGGCCTGGCCGGATACTTCGGCTACGACGCCGTGCGCTACATCGAAAAGCGCCTGGAAGACAGCGCCCCGCCCGATACCCTGGGCCTGCCCGACATCCAGCTGCTGCTGACCGAAGAACTGGCAGTCATCGACAACCTCTCCGGCAAGCTCTACCTGATCGTCTACGCCGACCCCACCCAACCGGAAGCCTTCTCCCGCGGCCGCCAGCGTCTGCGCGACCTGCGCGCCATGCTGCGCCGTCCTGCCGATGCGCCGGTCACCACCGGCTCGGTGCGCACCGAGACCATCCGCGAATTCCCCAAGGATGAATATCTCAAGGCTGTGGCCCGCGCCAAAGAATACGTGATGGCCGGCGACCTGATGCAGGTGCAGATCGGCCAGCGCCTGAAGAAGTCCTATGTCGATTCGCCGCTGATGCTGTACCGCGCGCTGCGTTCGCTGAACCCCTCGCCCTACATGTACTTCTACAACTTCGGCGACATGCAGATCGTCGGCGCCTCGCCGGAAATCCTGGTGCGCAACGAATCCATCGGCGAAGGCCAGAAGAAGATCACCATCCGCCCCCTGGCCGGCACCCGACCGCGCGGCTCCACCATCGAGCGCGATGAACAGCTGGCCCGCGAACTGCTGGCCGACCCCAAGGAAATCGCCGAGCACGTCATGCTGATCGACCTGGCCCGCAACGACATCGGCCGCATCGCCACCACTGGCAGCGTCAGGGTCACCGACCAGATGGTCATCGAGAAATACTCCCACGTACAGCACATCGTCTCCAACGTCGAAGGCATCCTCAAGCCCGGCATGTCCAACCTGGATGTGCTCAAGGCCACCTTCCCCGCCGGCACCCTGTCGGGTGCGCCCAAGGTACGGGCCATGGAAATCATCGACGAGCTCGAACCCAGCAAGCGCGGCATCTACGGCGGCGCCTGCGGCTATCTCTCCTTCGGTGGCGAGATGGACGTGGCCATTGCGATTCGCACCGGCGTCATCAAGGATGGCACGCTGTACGTGCAAGCCGCCGCCGGCATCGTGGCCGACTCGGTGCCGGAAATGGAATGGGAAGAAACCGAAAACAAGGCGCGCGCCGTATTGCGTGCCGCTGAACAAGTGCAAGACGGCCTGGACGGAGAAATCTAAATGCTGCTGATGATCGACAACTACGACTCCTTCACCTACAACCTGGTGCAATACTTCGGCGAACTCGGCGAGGAGGTCCTGACCATCCGCAATGACGAGATCACGCTGGATGACATCAAGAAGCTCAATCCCGAGCGCATCTGCCTCTCCCCCGGCCCTTGCAGCCCCAAGGAAGCCGGCATCTGCGTAGACCTGTTGAAGGAATTCTCGGGCAAGCTGCCCATCCTGGGTGTCTGCCTCGGCCACCAGGCCATCGGCGAAGCCTTCGGCGGCAACATCGTGCGCGCCAAGCAGGTCATGCATGGCAAGACATCGAAAATCGCCCATACCGGCGTGGGCGTCTTCAAGGACCTGCCCTCGCCCTACACCGTGATCCGCTACCACTCGCTGGCCATCGAACGCGCCACGCTGCCGGACTGCCTGGAAGTGACCGCCTGGACCGATGACGGCGAGATCATGGGCGTGCGCCACAAGCAGTTCGAGCTGCAAGGCGTGCAGTTCCACCCCGAGTCCATCCTTTCCGAGCACGGCCACGCCCTGCTGAAGAACTTCCTGACCGGCAGCGCCCACGGCTGAGGCCGCGCCGGGACCACAACACCAAAAAGAGACCAGACATGCCTATCACCCCGCAAGAAGCGCTGTTGCGCTGTATCGAACACCGCGAAATCTTCCACGACGAAATGCTGACCCTGTTCCGCCAGATCATGGGCGGCGAGATGTCGCCGGTCATGATCGCCGCCCTCACCATGGGCCTGCGTGTGAAGAAGGAAAGCATCGGCGAGATCGCCGCCGCCGCGCAGGTCATGCGCGAATTCGCCACCAAGGTGCCGATGGCCGACACCACCGGCCTGCTGGACATCGTCGGCACCGGCGGCGACGGCGCCCACACCTTCAACATTTCCACCGCCTCCATGTTCGTGGCCGCCGCTGCCGGCGCACGCGTGGCCAAGCACGGCGGGCGTAGCGTGTCCTCCTCCTCGGGCAGCGCCGACGTGCTCGAAGCCCTGGGCGCGGACATCAACCTGCAACCGGAACAGGTGGCGCAATCGATCGCCCAGAGCGGCATCGGCTTCATGTTCGCGCCCAATCACCACGCCGCCATGAAGCACGCCGCCCCGGTGCGCAAGGAGCTGGGTGTGCGCACCATCTTCAATATCCTCGGCCCGCTGACCAATCCGGCCGGCGCCCCCAATATCCTGATGGGCGTGTTCCATGCCGACCTGGTCGGCATCCAGGTACGCGTACTGCAACGCCTGGGCGCGCAACACGCCATCGTGGTCTGGGGGCGCGACAACCTGGACGAAGTCACCCTGGGCGGTGCCACCATGGTGGGCGAGCTGGTCAATGGCGAGATCCGCGAATATGAAATCCACCCGGAAGACTACGGTCTGTCCATGTTCGCCAGCCGCAACCTGCAGGTGGCGAACTCGACCGAGTCCAAGGAGAAGATCTTCGAAGCCCTGCGCGGGGAACCCGGTCCGGTGCACGACATCGTACTGATCAATGCCGCCACCGCCCTGTATGCAGCCGGCGTGGCCCCCTCGATTGCCGATGGCCTGGCCACCGCGCGCGCCACCATCGCCTCCGGCGCCGCCCGCGCCAAGCTGGACCAGTTCGTGCAAGTCACGCGCCAGCTTGGCGGCAAACACTAATCCGACAAGGAAGCCCATGTCCGACATCCTCAACAAGATCCTCGACGTCAAGGCCGAGGAAATCCGCATCGCGCAAAAGCAGCGCGACCTGGCCAGCCTGCGCCGCGACGTCGAAACCGACAGCGAACTGCGCTCCGAACTGCGCAACTTCGAAGCCAGCCTGCGCGACAAGATCGCCAACGGCCAGGCCGGCGTGATTGCCGAGGTCAAGAAGGCCTCTCCCTCCAAGGGCGTGATCCGCCCCGACTTCAAGCCTGCCGAGATCGCCGTCAGCTACGCCACCCACGGTGCGGCCTGCCTGTCGGTCTTGACCGACGAGCAGTTCTTCCAGGGTTCACCCGACTATCTCAAGCAGGCCCGCGCAGCCTGTGCGCTGCCGGTCCTGCGCAAGGATTTCATGGTCGATCACTATCAGATCTACCAGGCCCGCTCCTGGGGCGCCGATGCCATCCTGCTGATCGTGGCCGCCCTGGACCACGGCCTGATGGCCGACATGGAAGCCTGCGCCCACGAACTGGGCATGAGCGTGCTGGTGGAAGTGCACGACCGCGCCGAACTGGATGCGGCACTCAAGCTCAAGACCCGCCTGCTGGGCATCAACAACCGCAACCTGCGTACCTTCGAGACCACGCTGGACACTACGCTGGGCCTGCTGCCGCGCATCCCGCCGGAGAAACTGGTAGTCACCGAGTCGGCCATCGCGACCCCGGACGACGTCAAGCGCATGCGCGACGCCGACGTCCACGCCTTCCTGGTCGGCGAAGCCTTCATGCGGGCGCCGGAACCGGGCGTCGAACTGGCACGACTGTTCGCCTGAACTGATCTTCGCGTGCAGGAAAAAACCTCGCCCGGTGCAAACCGGTGCGAGGTTTTTTTTGCTCTCGGGGAGGACGCAGATCAGGCTGCGAAACCGCCGTCGATGGTCAGGTTCGCGCCGGTGATGTAACCCGATTCCGGACCGGCGAGATAGGCCACGAAGCTGGCGATTTCCTCGGCCTTGCCGTAGCGCGGCAGGGCCATCAGGCCGGTCAGAGCGGCAGCGAAGTCACCGCTGGCCGGGTTCATGTCGGTATCGACCGGACCGGGCTGCACATTGTTGACGGTGATGCCACGCGGACCCAGGTCGCGTGCCAGGCCCTTGGTCAATCCCACCAGGGCCGACTTGCTCATCGCATACACGGCGCCGCCGGCGAAGGGGATGCGTTCGGCGTTGGTGCTGCCGATGCTGATGACGCGACCGCCGTCGCCCATGTAGCGGGCGGCTTCCTGGGTGGCGACGAAGACGCTGCGCACGTTCACGGCGAGGGTGCGGTCCAGATCTTCCAGCTTGAATTCATCGATCGGGCCCATGGCCAGCACACCGGCATTGTTCACCAGGATATCGAGACGACCGAAGGTTTCTGCAGCCAGGCGAATGGCTTGCTGCAGCGCGGTCGCGTCCGAGCTGTCGGCCTGGATGGCCAGGGCGCGGCCACCGGCGGCTTCCACGCTGCTGACCAGGGCTTGCGCCTTGTCCGGCGAGCTGACGTAGGTGAAAGCCACGGTGGCGCCTTCGGAGGCCAGACGCTGCACGATGGCTGCGCCAATGCCGCGCGAACCGCCCTGGACGAAGGCAACCTTGGACACCAGGGTGTTATGGGAAGTCGTAGTGATTTGCTTGGTCATGATCTTGCTCCTTGGATAGATGCGTAAGTGATTGCGTAGGGTTGAACCCGTTGGCGCGTTTCTGTTTGCGTCTGGGTTGAAGCAAGTATCGGCGTTTGATTATGTTGCGACTAGCCTGCAATCACTATCTTCTTTTTAAACAAATGGTTTAGAATCAGCCCATGGAAACCATGACCAGCATCGAATGCTTCGTCGCTGCGGCCAATGCCGGCAGCTTTTCGGCGGCAGCCCGCCAGCTAGGCCTGACGTCGGCCGCGGTCGGCAAGAACGTGGCCAGGCTGGAATCTTCATTGGGGGTGCGCCTGTTCCACCGCAGCACCCGCAAGCTGTCGCTGACCGAGGCGGGCGAACGCTTCCTGCAGGAGGTGGCCGGCGGCCTGCAGGCCATCCGCAGCGCCGTGGCCAACCTGGCCAGCGCCGGCGGGCAGCCGGCGGGCACGCTCAAGGTCAGCATGGGAACGGGGTTCGGGCGCCAGTACATCCTGCCCTTGCTGGGGGAATTCCTGGGCCGCTATCCGGGCATTCAGCCGGACTGGCATTTCGAGAATCGCCCGGTGGATCTGATCACGGAAGGATTCGATGCCGCCATTGCCGGCGGTACCGAACTCTCGCCCGGGGTGGTGGCGCGCGAACTGGCGCCGGCACACCGGGTATTGCTGGCTTCGCCGGCCTATCTGGAGACGCACCCGGCGCTGCGCTCGCCGGCCGATCTGGCCGACCATGCCGGCGTGCTGATCCGCTCGCCGCAGACCGGGCGCATCCGCCCGTTCTCGCTGCGCGACCGCCATGGCCAACAGGCGCCGGTGACCTTGCAACAACGGATGACCATGAGCGACGCCAACGCCGCCTGCGAGGTGGCCGAGGCCGGACTGGGCATCACCCTGGTCTCGATGCCGCATGCCCTGATCTACCTGGATCGCGGCACCCTGGTGCGGGTATTGCCGGACTGGTACGTCGATACCGGCATGCTGTCGCTGTATTTCACGGCGGCACGGCTGTTGCCGGCCAAGACCCGGGTCTTCGTCGATTTCGTGGTGGAACATTTCCGCCAGCAGCGGCTGGCGCAGCGCTTCAACGCACTGGGCTGAAGATCGCCCTCACGCCTTGCCCTGCCGGGTGGCGCGCATGCCGCCGCCAATATTGCTGCCGGCATCGTGCGACAGACCACGGTAGCCGATCACCGAGACCAGCGTCACCAGGCCGGCCATTGCGAAGGCCCACTGGAAGTCGCCCAGCGTAAAGTGGGCGCCGCTGGCGTCCACCTCTTCCCCGCGCAGATAGGCCGCCACGCGCAAGGCCAGCGCGCCAAAGGCGATGCCCATGCCGATGGTCATCTGCTGCGCCACGCTCCAGAGCGTGCTGGCGGAGGATTTGCGGGCATCGCTGATGTCGGCATAGGCCAGCGTGGCGAGCGTGGAAAACTGCATCGAGCGCGACAGGCCGTAACAGAAGATCACCCCCAGGATCACCGGCAAGGGCGTGCCCGGCGTGAGCAGGCCGCAGGCAATGATGAGACAACCGGCGATGGCCGCATTGTTCAGCGCCACGCTGCGGAAACCAAAACGCTGCAGGATGCGCGTGGTGAATGCCTTCATGCCCAGGTTGCCCAAGGCGGTCGCCAGCAGCAACAGCCCCGACTGGAACGCCGTGAGGCCGAAACCGATCTGGAACATCAGGGGCATCAGGTAAGGCACCGCATCCACACCGATGCGCGTGAGCGAACCGGTCAGCACGGTCACCGAATAGGTCGGAATGCGCAGATTGGAAAAGTCCAGCAGCGGATGTTCGATGCGCTGCATATGCCACCAGGCGCACCCGCCCAGCACCACCCCCAGGGCCACGAAGCCCAGCGCCACCTTGATGTTGGATTCCATGTGGCTGGCGATCTCGGTGCCATACAGCAGCGAGGTCAGCGCCGCGCCCGAGAGCAGGAAGCCAATCAGGTCCAGCGGCCGCCGGCTGTGGCCATGCTCGTTGCGCACCACCGTCATCACCGCGATGAAAGCGGCGATACCGAACGGCACATTCATCAGGAAGATCCAGTGCCACGAGGCATAGGTGGTGATAAAGCCACCGATGGATGGCCCCACCACCGGCGCCACGATGGCCGGCCAGGTGATGGTGGCGATGGCCTTCATCAACCGCTCCTTGCCGGTGCTGCGTACCACGATCATGCGTCCGACCGGCACCATCATGGCCCCGCCCAATCCCTGCAAGACCCGCGCCGCCGTGAATTGCCAGACATTCTCCGAATACCCGCACAGGATGGACGCCAGGGTGAAGATGACGATGGCCATGCCGAACACGGTACGCGACCCGAAGCGGTCCGCCACCCATCCACTGATGGGAATGAACACCGCCAGCGTGAGCATATAGGCGGTCATGCCCAGGCTCAGTTCGTTGGGACCGACACCGAAGGACTGAGCCATCTGCGGCAAGGCCGTGGCGATGATGGTGGTGTCCAGGTACTCCATGAAGAAGGTCGCCGCCACGATGTAGGGCAACATGCGCACGCGCGCGTCCGGCAAGCTGTTGTCGTTGGTTCCCACGTCCTCTATCCCTGTCTGCTGGTCCGACATGCGAAACGCCGGCATGTGCCGGCGCTTCTTTTCGAAATTATTTATATCATTTACAAAACCGGCCCTGCATCAATAGAACCTCAGCACATGCATCAGTACCTGGATCACGATGATGCCGCCGATCAGCCCGCCGCCAAAATAGACGATCACCCCGAGCAACATGTTGGTGCGACGCTGCTCGGCAAGGAGCTTGCGCATCAGTTCGGTATTCTGCGGCTGGCCTTCGCCGTTGGTGTAGCGGGTCAACGCCTGATGTGCCAGACGCGGCAGCTCGGGCAGCAGACGGCTGTAGCGCGGCACCTCGACCTTCAATTGCTCGACGAAACCACGCCAGCCGATCTGCTCGCTCATCCAGCGTTCCAGATAGGGCTTGGCAGTCTTCCACAAGTCCAGGTCGGGATCGAGCTGGCGGCCCAGGCCTTCGACGTTGAGCAGGGTCTTCTGCAGCAGCACCAGTTGCGGCTGCACCTCGACATTGAAACGGCGCGAGGTCTGGAACAGGCGCAGCAGCACCTGGCCGAAGGAAATGTCCTTCAGCGGACGATCGAAGATGGGCTCGCAGCAGGCGCGCACGGCCGCTTCCAGTTCATCGACGCGGGTATCCTTGGGCGCCCAGCCGGATTCGATGTGGGCCTCGGCCACGCGCTTGTAGTCGCGACGGAAGAAGGCCAGGAAATTCTGCGACAGGTAATCCTTGTCGAAATCGTTGAGCGTGCCGACGATGCCGAAGTCCAGTGCGATGTAGCGACCGAAGGTCTCCGGCGCCACCGAGACCAGGATATTGCCGGGGTGCATGTCGGCATGGAAGAAGCCATCGCGGAACACCTGGGTGAAGAAGATCTCCACGCCGTCCCGCGACAGCTTGGACAGGTCCACCCCTTCCGCACGTAGGCGCTCGGTCTGCGAGATGGGGATGCCATGCATGCGCTCCATCACGATCACCGAGGGCGAGCAGTAATCCCAGTACATCTCCGGCACCATCAGCAGCGTGGATTCGGCGAAGTTGCGGCGCAGCTGGCTGGCGTTGGCGGCTTCGCGCATCAGGTCCAGTTCGTCGTGCAGGTACTTGTCGAACTCGCCCACGACTTCCTTGGCCTTGAGGCGGCGGCCATCCGCCCACAGACGCTCCAGCCAGTCGGCGGCCACGTGCATGAGGCCGATGTCGTGGTCGATGATGTCGCGCATGCCGGGGCGCAACACCTTGACCGCGACTTCCTTGCCATCCTTCAGGGTGGCGAAGTGGACCTGGGCAATCGAGGCCGAGGCCACCGGGGTGCGTTCGAAGCTGGCGAAGAGTTGGTCGGGATGGGCGCCCAGCGATTTCTCGATCTGCCTGACGGCCAGTTCGGATTCGAACGGTGGCACGCGGTCCTGCAGCAGCGTGAGTTCGTTGGCGATGTCGGGCGGCATCAGGTCGCGCCGGGTCGACAGCACCTGGCCGAACTTGATGAAGATGGGACCCAGGTCTTCCAGTGCGCGACGCAAGCGCTCGCCGCGTGGCGCGGACAGGTCGCGCCAGAAGAAGATGCGGTTGACGATGCGGGCGAAGCGCGGCGGCGCGAATTCGGAGGCGACGATTTCATCCAGGCCATAGAGAATGGCGACGCGGATGATCTTGAGCAGACGCATGGAACGCAGCAGCATTTAGCGACGCTCCAGTTTCTCGATGCGCTTGGACAGACGTTCCAGGTCATCGCGCAGGCGCACGACGTCGGCAGAAAAGTCCTGCAGCTGGCGGGGGCGGATCAGCATCGGTTGTTCTTCCAGGAAATACTCGGCCAGGTTTTCGGTCAGCTTGCGCTGGGTGGTGCGGGCAGCCTCGAACAGGCCGCGCGCGCCGGAGACGATGCGAGTGGCGGCGACATCGCCGACCACGCGTGACAGGTCATCCTCGGCATCCCAGCGCAGCTTCTGGCTCAGTTGCGAAATGGCATTGGCAAAATCGGCATCGCCCTCCAGCTTGACGTAGGACACCGCGCGTTCGCGGTTGGCGGCGAGCAGCGGCAGGTCCGACAGTTTCAGGCGGATGGTGACATTGGCCGGCGCGTCGGCGGGGACATCCTGCAGGTAGCCGTCACCGGCCACCTTCAGGCGCAACTGCATGACGCCGGTATCGATGCAGGCGACCTTGCCGGCATGGGTGATGAGGGTATTGCGCGCCCACGGCTCCTGCGCCAGCAGATGGTTGATCACCGCCGCAGCGGGTTTCATCGGGTCGAGGGCCAGGGTGGACGGGTCGGGCAGCACGGACATGGGTTCCAGAGACGGGTTGAGCCGGGGACAGCAATAAGAACGCGGAAGCGGCGAAGAATTCACCAATATTCAGCTCCGCAAAAACAAAACCGCCCGATCAAGCGGGCGGTCTCAAGTGTAACAGCTTGGCGCACCGGCAAGGTCCACGCACCGCGTGTTCCTTGATCCAGCGCCGCCCGGCGCCGCTACACCTGCTGGATACCGGCCAGCACCCAGCCGCCGCTGCCGTTGAGCGGCTTGGACAGGTTCCAGATCTCGGCGAAGGGCTCGGCCGAGGCGTCCGGAGCTTCCTTGATCAGCCCCTGGAAGCGCACGGTGGCGAGGTAATCGAAGGCCATGGTCTCGATGCCCAGCAGTTCGGCATCCAGCTGCACGACATCGGTGGCATTGGGCGCGGCGCCGCGTTCGGTGAGCTGCATGCGCAGTTCGGCGAACATTTCGGGCGTGGTGAATTCACGGATGTCATTGGCATCGGCGCGATCCCAGGCGGCTTGCAAACGGATGAAGTAGGTCTTGGCATTGCGTACGAAACCGGCAGTGTCGAAGCCCTCAGGGATGCCCCAGTGCTGGATCTGCGCGGGTTGACCAGTGCCACCGTAGCCACCCTGGCCGCTGCCTTGCAGCGCGGCCGGGGAGTTGCCGGGGGCGGCTGGCGGCGGGTTGATGTCACGCAGGCCCGAGCCGATTTCTGGTGTCGCACCGGCGGCGCTGCCGATGGGGCTCACGCCCGGCATCGGCGTGGCATAGGCCGGATTGCTGTTCTGCGCCTCGCGCCCACGGGCAAACATGCGGATCAGGAAGATCACCGCCGCGCACAGCAAGGCGATGGTCAACAGAGAACCCAGCATGCCACCCAGCGCTCCGCCGATGCCGAAGTGCGACATCAGCGCGCCCAGGCCGAAGCCCAGCAAGGCGCCGCCCAGCACGTTGCGCCAGGGGCTGGCAGGCTTGGGCAGGGGGGCGCTTTGCGGCGTGGCAGCTGGCGTCGCGGGCCGATACGGCGTGGCGGCAGGCTGACTGTATGAGGGCGAAGACGGTGCCGCCTGGCGCGAATAATTGGACGATTGCTTGCCAAAGGAACCACCGCCGCCCAGGCGCTTGGCCTCGGCCGGTGACGTGAGCAGGGCTAGCGAAGTCATCGCCAGCAACAGTGCGAGCAGGAATTTTTTCATGGCTTACCTCTTGTGGATGTTGCCGTCAGTGCGGGATGCCGGAGCGCAAAGCAGATTGGCGATCCGACAGGATCATTGTCACCCGGCAAAATTAAGCCAGCCTTAATGCCGGGCCACGCCAGGTCAGCCGCTGCCCGCCTGGCTTACATCTTGATGCCGGTATGCAGCGCGGCCACGCCGGCGGTCAGGTTGAAATACTGCACGCGCTCCAGACCGACCTGTTCCATCATCTGCTTCAGGGTTTCCTGGTCGGGATGCATGCGGATCGATTCGGCCAGGTAGCGATAGCTGTCGGCGTCGTTGGCGACCTTCTTGCCCAGCCACGGCAGGACCGAGAAGGAGTACACGTCGTAGGGCTTCTTCAGCGGCTCCCAGACCTTGGAGAATTCCAGCACCAGCAGCTTGCCACCGGGTTTCAGCACACGGCGCATCTCGGCCAGGGCGGCATCCTTGTGGGTCATGTTGCGCAGGCCGAAGGCCACCGAGACGCGGTCGAAATAGTTGTCCGGGAAGGGCAGCTTCTCGGCGTCGCACAGCATGGTGGGGGTGACGATGCCCTTGTCGAGCAGGCGGTCGCGGCCCACGCGCAGCATGGATTCGTTGATGTCGGTCAGCCAGACTTCGCCGCTGGGACCGGCCTGCTTGGCGAAGGCCTTGGACAGGTCACCGGTGCCACCGGCAATATCAAGTACCTTGAAGCCGGGGCGGATACCGGCCTGGGCGATGGTGAAAGCCTTCCAGATGCGATGCAGGCCAGCCGACATGAAGTCGTTCATCACGTCGTACTTGGCGGCGACGGAGTGGAACACTTCCGCGACCTTGCGGACCTTCTCTTCTTCTTTGACGGTTTCGTAACCGAAATGGGTGGTGTTGGTCATGGCTAGGCCTGTAACGTTGAAGACGACATTATAAGAGACCGGCCACGCTGCGGTTTGCCCTGGATCAGCATGGCCTTGCAGTGTTCAGTGCGAGTGGCCGCAGCCGTGACCACCTGCGGCCTCGGCCTGATGGTCGCGCCCGCTCTCGCGGGTGAAGCCGGCCGCTTCCAGTTTCTGCAGATAGGTTTCCCACATTGCGGACTGGTCACGGCCGAGCTGGTAGAGATAATCCCAGGTGAAGATACCGCTGGCATGGCCGTCCGAGAACAGCGGTTTGACGCCGTAGTTGCCGACCGGTTCGATGCCGTTGATCTCGACCTCGCGCTTGCCGGTCTGCAGCACTTCCTGGCCGGGACCATGGCCGCGTACTTCGGCCGAGGGGGAATACACGCGCATGAGCTCGAAGGGCAGCGAAAACATCACGCCATCATCGAACTCGACCTCCACCACGCGCGAGAGCTTGCGCACCTTGAAGGACACCGGAACCGGAGAAGTCTGGGCGCTCATGGGCTATCCCTTGTGAAATGTGTGAAATCGGTGAGAGGAGAAATGACGCTGGCAGGCTTGCAGCATCACCCATCCGCGACATCTGTGACAGCGGCCGCACCCGGACGCGATGGATCACGCCCGGCGCGACAAAGCCAGCGCAATCAGGCCGTCAAACCCGCCGCATCCAACTGCCGGCGCACGGCTTCGCGCAGTTGCGGCAGCAAGGCGCGACGCGCGGCAAGGCTGGCGACATCGGCCGACCGGCGTGGCTCGGCCCATACCGGACTGGGGAAATGACGATCATCGAGGAAGCGCGGGATCACATGCCAGTGCACGTGCGGGGTCATGTTGCCCAGCGTGGCCAGGTTGACCTTCTCGGGTTGCATGACTTCGCGCTGCGCCGCTTCCACCGCCCAGACGGCGTTGGCCATGCGCGTGCGCTGGGCCGGTGCCAGGTCGGTCATTTCCTTGACGTGGGTGTTGCAGATCACGCGGCAGAAACCGGGGTAATCCGGCTCATCGACCAGCACCACCCGGAACTCCGGATGGCGCCACAGCACTTCGCCGCCGTCACCGGCGCACAGTTCGCATGCAGGGGTCTGGCTCATCATGGGCTCCCGTGCTTACACCAGGATGCGTTCGATGCCGCCATTGTTGGCGCGCTCGACGTATTCCGGCATCCAGTTCTCGCCCAGCAGGTGACGCGCCATCTCGACCACGATGTAGTCGGCAGTGGTGCCGGCATCCTCGTTGTAGCGCGACAGGCCCTGGAAGCAGGACGGGCAGGAGGTCAGGATCTTGACGTCGCCGGTGAAACCATCGGCGCGCACCTTGTCGCTGCCCTTCTTCATTTCCTCTTCCTTGCGGAAGCGGACCTGGGTCGAGACATCCGGACGCGACACGCCGAAGGTACCCGACTCGCCGCAGCAGCGGTCGTTCTTCTCGATCTTCTGCGCATCCACCGTGGTGATGAGCGAGTTGACCGTCTTCAGCGGGTCCTGCAGCTTCATCGGGGTGTGGCAGGGATCGTGGTACATGTAGCGGGTACCGGTCACGCCTTCCAGCTTGACGCCCTTTTCCAGCAGGTATTCGTGGATGTCGATGATGCGGCAGCCGGGGAAGATCTTCTCGAATTCATAGCCCTGCAACTGGTCGTAGCAGGTACCGCAGGAGACCACGACGGTCTTGATGTCGAGGTAGTTCAGGGTGTTGGCCATGCGATGGAACAGCACGCGGTTGTCGGTGATGATCTTCTCGCCCTTGGCGAAGTCGCCGGTGCCGCGTTGCGGATAACCGCAGCACAGGTAACCCGGCGGCAGCACCGTCTGCACGCCCACGTTCCACAGCATCGCCTGAGTGGCCAGGCCGACCTGCGAGAACAGGCGCTCCGAGCCGCAGCCGGGGAAGTAGAACACCGCCTCGGTATCGGCCGTGGTGGTCTTGGGATTGCGGATGATGGGGACGATCTTGTCGTCCTCGATATCCAGCAAGGCACGCGCGGTCTTCTTGGGCAGGTTGCCCGGCATCTTCTTGTTGATGAAGTGGATCACCTGCTCCTTGATCGGCGCCTTGCCGACCGTGGCTGCAGGTTTCTGGGTCTGCTTCTTGGCCAGCTTCTTCAACAGGTCATTGCCCAGGCGCTGCGCCTTGAAGCCCCACTGCGTCATCACCTTGCGGGTGGCGTTGATGGTGGCCGGGTCGGTGGCGTTCAGGAAGAACATGGCCGCATTGGTGCCGGCATTGAAGGACTTCTTGCCCATCTTGCGCAGCAGGTTGCGCATGTTCATCGAGACATCGCCGAAGTCGATATCGACCGGGCAAGGCGTGACGCACTTGTGGCAGACCGTGCAGTGGTCGGCCACGTCCTCGAACTCTTCCCAATGCTTGATGGAGACCCCGCGACGGGTCTGCTCTTCATAGAGGAAGGCTTCCACCAGCAGCGAGGTCGCCAGGATCTTGTTGCGCGGTGAGTACAGCAGGTTGGCGCGCGGTACGTGGGTCGAGCAGACCGGCTTGCACTTGCCGCAGCGCAGGCAGTCCTTGACGCTGCTGGCAATGGCACCGATGTCGCTCTGCTGCATGATCAGCGATTCGTGACCCATCAGGCCGAAGGACGGCGTATAGGCATTGCGCAGGTCGGCTTCCATGCCGGGCAGGTCCAGCAGCTTGCCCTTGTTGAAGCGACCTTCCGGATCCACGCGCTTCTTGTAGTCACGGAACTCGCCGATCTCGTCCTCGGTCAGGAATTCCAGCTTGGTGATGCCGATGCCGTGCTCACCCGAGATGACGCCATCCAGCGAACGCGCCAGCTTCATGATGCGGGCCACGGCGACGTGGGCATCCTGCAGCATTTCGTAGTGGTCGGAATTGACCGGGATGTTGGTGTGCACGTTGCCATCGCCCGCGTGCATGTGCAGCGCCACGAAGACCCGGCCACGCAGCACGCGCTTGTGGATGGCCTGGCATTCTTCCAGGATCAGCTTGAAGGCCGCACCCGAGAAGATCTGGCGCAGTTGCGCGCGCACTTCCTGCTTCCAGGAGATGCGCACGGTGCGGTCCTGCACCACGTGGAAGACGGCGGCTCCGGGCTGGTCGAGCAGGCGTTGCTCAAAGACCGGCAGCATCTTCTCCAGGCCCAGTGCAGCCAGTTCGGCCTTGGCCTCGGTCAGCGGCTTGTCCAGGTTGGCCAGCAGATAGGACCAGCGTGCGTGGGTCTGCTCCAGCAGGGTTTCAGCCTGGTGGACGCGGTCTTCCAGCATTTCGGCGGCGGGGATGTCGTCACCCTCGGCGTCGTCGCTCTTGCCCAGCGGCAGGTTGCCCTTGACGAAGAAGCTGTCCAGTTCGGCCAGCAGTTGCAGCTTGTTCTTGATCGACAGTTCGATGTTGATGCGCTCGATGCCGTCGGTGTATTCGCCCATGCGGTTCAGCGGGATCACCACGTCTTCGTTGATCTTGAAGGCGTTGGTGTGCTTGGCGATGGCGGCGGTGCGCGAACGGTCCAGCCAGAATTTCTTGCGCGCTTCCGGGCTGACGGCGACAAAGCCCTCACCCACGCGGTTGTTGGCCATGCGGATCACTTCCGAAGCGGCAGCGGCCACGGCGTTTTCGTCGTCACCGACGATGTCGCCGATCAGCACCATCTTGGGCAGCACGCCGCGCTTGGACTTGGTAGCATAGCCAACCGCGCGCAGGTAGCGCTCGTCCAGGTGTTCCAGGCCGGCCAGGATGGCGCCGCCCTTCTTGGTCTCGGCGTCGAGGTAATCCTTGATCTCGACGATCGAGGGAATCGCATCGCGCGCCTGGCCGAAGAACTCCAGGCAGACCGTGCGGGTCTGCTTGGGCATCTTGTGCAGGATCCAGCGGGCCGAGGTGATCAGGCCGTCGCAACCTTCCTTCTGCACGCCGGGCAGGCCCGAGAGGAACTTGTCGGTGACGTCCTTGCCCAGACCTTCCTTGCGGAATTTCTTGCCGGAGATTTCCAGGATCTCGGTCTTGAAGACTTCGGTCTTCTGGCCCTTTTCGCCGGGGTGCGACCATTCCAGCTTGAAGCGCGCCACTTCGACGTCGTGGATCTTGCCCAGGTTGTGGTCCAGACGGGTCACTTCCAGCCAGTCGCCTTGCGGATCGACCATGCGCCAGCTGGCCAGGTTATCCAGGGCGGTACCCCACAGCACGGCCTTCTTGCCGCCGGCATTCATGGCGACGTTGCCGCCGATGCAGGAAGCTTCGGCCGAGGTCGGGTCCACCGCGAAGACGAAACCGGCCTTTTCAGCCGCATCCGAGACGCGCTTGGTGACCACGCCGGCACCCGAGTAGATGGTGGCGTAGGGCTTGTCCAGGCCGGGCAGGATTTCCATCTCCACCGCGCCCAGCTGTTCCAGCTTTTCGGTATTGATGACGGCCGACAGCGGCGTCAGCGGAATGGCGCCGCCGGTATAGCCGGTGCCGCCGCCACGCGGGATGATGGTCAGGCCCAGTTCGATACAGGCCTTGACCAGGCCGGCCATCTCGTCTTCGGTGTCCGGGGTCAGCACCACGAAGGGGTACTCGACGCGCCAGTCGGTGGCGTCGGTGACGTGGGAGACGCGCGAGAGACCGTCGAACTTGATGTTGTCCTTGGCCGTATAACGACCCAGTACCTTGTTGGCGCGCTTGCGCAAATCATAGGTCTGACGGAATTCCTCGGCGAAGTCGGCGATGGCCTTCTTGGCCGCCTTCAGCAGGGCTTCCACGCTGGCGCTGCGGCGCTGGGCTTCGGCGTCGCCGGCTTCGGCCAGATCGGTGGCCAGGCGGCGCTTGTCCACTTCGTTCAAGCGATGGTTGAGCGCCTCGATCAGCGCAGCGCGGCGCTTGGGGTTGTCCAGCAGGTCATCCTGCAGGTAGGGATTGCGGCGGACCACCCAGATATCACCCAGGACTTCATATAGCATGCGCGCCGAGCGACCGGTCTGGCGCTTGCCGCGCAGCTCGTCCAGCAGGGACCAGGACGCTTCGCCCAACAACCGGATCACGATCTCGCGATCTGAGAAGGAGGTGTAGTTGTAGGGGATTTCGCGCAAGCGCGGAGGCGTGGCGCCGTGCGGCGCGTCTGTAAGCAAGGCCTGGATCTGTGCGGGGGCGTTCATCTATGTATGAGGTCAATCTGCTGCCGGAGGAGCATTTTAGCCTATTGGCAAAACTCGCGACGGGATGGGCCGGTTTTGGGGAGCGACCGGACGACGTTTGCAGGGGCGCCTGGCGGAGGAAAAGCAATAGCCAGGCTCAATTGAATTTATAAATACAATAAATTTCAACAAATCAATTGAATAAATCTATACTTCGTTCAGACCTCAGGTGAACATTCCTGAACCAATACCAGAGAGGCGGCTCCCATGTTGCAAGCACTGATGACGGAATTCCTGGAAAACCTGGCCATTACCCTGGCCGACTATGCCCAATGCAAGGCGTGAGGAAGAGATCATGAACACAATGAACACCGCGACAACCTTCAGTGACACCGGCCTTTACCTGAAGCTCAAGACACGCCACCTGGCGGTACTGGGCGTGACGGCCACCTTCCTGGCCATCCGCGTGGTGGAAGGCCTGCTGCCAGCCTTGAGTGCCTGAGTTGACCGCGTGAGCGCTTGCTCCGGCCAGCCAGACGGCACCTTCGGGTGCCGTTTCCATTTGCGTTATCGCTGACCTATCGACCCAGGGCCCGGATCACGCCAGCCAACTCCCCAGCTTGTGCCAGAAGCCGTCCGGAACATTCAACAGCAGCCAGGTCATCAGTACATAGCGGATGAACTTGCCGATGGCCATGTACACCACCGAGGGCCAGAACGGCAGGCGCAGCCAGCCGGCCAGGGTACAGATGGGGTCGCCGATGCCGGGCAGCCAGGCCAGCAGCATGGTCTTGGCGCCAAACCTCTCCAGCCAGTGGAACCAGCGCGAGGAACGCTCCTTGGCGAAGGCCTGCTTGGCGCCATAGCCCATCCAGTAGTCGACGATGCCGCCCAGGGTATTGCCCAGCGTGGCCACCAGGATCACCGGCCAGAACATCTCCGGACTGGCCTTGATGACGGCGAACACCGCCGGTTCCGAGCCCAGTGGCAACAGGGTGGCGGAGATGAAGCTGATCAGGAAGACCGACGTCAGGCCGACCGTGGGGATAGCGAGGATATTGAGCAGCCAGAGGACGGCGGATTCGATCATGCAGACGGGGGGTAGATTGAAGGCTGGCCGCGGCCAGGCGGAATGTGTTGCGAAACTTGCCATCCATCAAGCCCGGTCGAATGGCGCAGCGTGCATTCTAGCTGGTGCCATCGGGGCTGAATTCAAGAACTGAAGAAAGATTCACCCCCACCCGGAACTTCTCCCCCGGCTTGCCGGTGCCCTGCCCTGCGCCGGTGGGCTCCTTTATAATGTCCAGTTCCCCTGGACCGGAGCGGCTACCGCTCTCCGCGCCCAGGAGGAATCCCGACCGGCTTACCGAGCCGCTTTTTCCCTTTGCCTGATTGCGATATGACCGCGCCTGAACCCGCTGCTGCTCGCCTGACCTCACTTCACTGAAGACCGACATGAGTAACGATTATCTGAAAAAAATCCTGACTGCCCGCGTCTATGACGTCGCCCAAGAAACCCCGCTGGAACTGGCGAACACGCTGTCGCAAAGGATTGATAATCGAATTTACTTCAAGCGCGAAGACATGCAGAGCGTGTTCAGCTTCAAGCTGCGCGGCGCCTACAACAAGATGGCCCACCTGACGCCGGCGCAACTCAAGCGCGGCGTCATCTGCGCCTCCGCCGGCAACCACGCCCAGGGCGTGGCACTGTCGGCCGCCCGCCTGGGCTGCCGCGCCGTGATCGTGATGCCCACCACCACCCCGCAGGTCAAGATCGACGCCGTCAAGGCGCGGGGCGGCGAAGTGGTGCTCTTCGGCGACTCCTTCACGGACGCCTATGAACACGCGCTGACGCTGGAAAAGAAGCAGAAGCTGACCTTCGTGCATCCCTTCGACGATCCGTATGTGATCGCCGGCCAGGGGACGGTGGGCATGGAAATCCTGCGCCAGCACCCGGACCCGATCCACGCCATCTTCGTGGCCATCGGCGGTGGCGGCCTGATCGCCGGTGTGGCCTCCTACGTCAAGGCAGTGCGCCCGGACATCAAGATCATCGGCGTGCAGACCACCGACTCCGACGCCATGGCCCGCAGCCTCAAGGCCGGTCGCCGCGTGGCCCTGCCGGACGTGGGCCTGTTCTCGGACGGTACGGCCGTCAAGCTGGTCGGTGAAGAAACCTTCCGCATCGCCAAGGAACTGGTGGACGAGATCATCATCGTCGATACCGATGCTGTCTGTACCGCCATCAAGGACATCTTCCAGGACACCCGCAGCATCGTGGAGCCGGCCGGTGCACTGGCCGTGGCCGGCGCCAAGGCCTACGTGGAGCGCGCGCGTGCCAGCAAGAAGCCGATCAAGGGCGAGTCGCTCATCACCATCGCCTGCGGCGCCAACATGAACTTTGACCGCCTGCGCTTCGTGGCCGAGATGGCCGATGCCGGCGAGGCCCGCGAAGCCGTCTTTGCCGTCACCATCCCGGAAGAACGCGGCAGCTTCCGCCGCTTCTGCGAGACTGTCGGCCCGCGCAACGTGACCGAGTTCAACTACCGCATCAGCGATGACAAGGCCGCGCACGTCTTCGTCGGCATCCAGGTCTCGGCCGCCGACGAGGCCGGCAAGATCGCCCGCAACTTCGAGAAGGCCGGCTTCGGCGTGCTGGACCTGACCCACGATGAACTGGCCAAGGTCCACATCCGTCACCTGGTTGGCGGCAAAAGTGAACTTGCCAGCGACGAACTGCTGTATCGCTTCGAATTCCCGGAGCGCCCGGGTGCGCTGATGAAATTCCTCTCCAGCATGAACCCGGGCTGGAACATCAGCCTGTTCCACTACCGCAACCAGGGTGGTGATGTCGGCCGCATCTTGATCGGCTTGCAGGTACCCAAGAAGGAGATGAAGGAGTTCCGCGCCTTCCTGGCGCAACTGGGCTATCGTCACTGGGACGAAACCAGGAACCCGCTGTACAAGCTGTTCCTCGGCTAGCACCGCTGGCCGCGCCCCACCCGGGCGCGGCCACGGCAATACCGAACGTCATCGTCAGCCAAGGCTGGCATCGCAGGAGCCTCACCATGAACCACACCACCCCGCCCGCCTCGACCGTCGCCACCACCGGCCATTCGCCGGAAAGCTCGCCCCTGGGCAAGAGCTCGGAATATCCCACCCATTACGATCCGACCCTGCTGTTCCCCATCCCGCGCGCGCCCAAGCGCGCCGAATTGCAGATCAGCGGCACCCTGCCCTTCTTCGGCGTCGATATCTGGACCGCCTATGAAATCTCCTGGCTGAACCTGCGCGGCAAGCCGCAGATCGCCATCGCTACCTTCATGGTGCCGGCCGATTCGCCCAACATCATCGAATCGAAGTCCTTCAAGCTGTACCTGAATTCGTTCAACCAGGAGCGCCTGGAAAGTGCCGACCGACTGGTGGAAAAGCTGCGCACCGACCTCTCTGCTGCCGCGGGCGCGGGGGTGCAGGTGATGCTGACCGAATCGTCGCAGTTCGGCCAGTTGCAGTTCGGCGAACTGGCCGGCCTGTCGCTGGACCGCCTGGATGTGGAAATCGAACCCGCCAGCGGCGGCGCCCACCCCGACGGCAGCCAACTACGCGCCAACCACGAGGAAGCCCTGGTCGAGGAAACCCTGGTCTCGCACCTGCTCAAGTCCAATTGCCCGGTGACCAGCCAGCCGGACTGGGGCAGCGTACAGATCCACTATGTGGGCGCGCCGATCGACCAGGAACGGCTGCTGAAATACATCATCGGATTCCGCGAGCACAACGAATTCCACGAGCAATGCGTGGAACGCATCTTCAGCGACATCCTGCGCTACTGCAAACCGCAGAAGCTGGCCGTCTATGCGCGCTACACGCGACGCGGCGGCCTGGACATCAATCCCTGGCGCAGCAACTTCTCCAGCGCCAAACCACCCTCGCAATTGCGTAACGCCCGTCAATAAGGCGGCGCCACTGGACCCGCCCATCGGCTGCCAGTTGTAAAAACAACGTCAGTAAATTGTTACCGGATCTTGCCACGCAAGCACTTGCCTCCTTTAAGGGACAGGCGGCGTAACCAAGGTTTGGTAACATTTTCCGTTTTACAACAATGCAGATGAAGGGATATTTTTTCCTTCATGTCTGTCCACTCATATGTGCATGAGCTTGCCAATCAGGCAGCGCCTTCGCACACCCGATCTTTCTTCAACCCCGTGCTACCACGTTCCAGCTCCGCGCCCCGGAGTCATGGGACTTCTGCTTTACGTCCACAATAACGATGACAACCACCACCCCACTGCGGCCTGCGACCGCTTCTGAACTTCGCGCTGCCCCTGCCCGTCGCACCCTGTGTCGCGCCGCGTTTGTCGCGGCTGCCACCCTCGCGCTGGTGCCGGCGGCCCACGCCGAAGACAACCAGTACAGCCTGTGGCAACAGACCAAGGACCACGCCGCCCACATCTGGGACCAGGGCGACAGCGCCATCTACCTGTCCGGCGTGGCCCACCACGGCCGCAGCACCTATACCCCGCAGAAGCTGGATGAGCTCAATGAACACGCCTGGGGCCTGGGCTACGGCAAGACCCTGCGCAACGAAAGCGGCAATGATGAGTCCCTGTATGGATTCGTGATCAAGGACTCGCACCGCCATCCGCAATACATGGCCGGTTATGCCTATGAATGGGTGTTTCCGATTGCCAAGACCGGCCTGGAAGTGGGCCTGGGCGGCACTGCCATGCTCATGAGCCGGCAGGATTACTTCCACAGCGTTCCCTTCCCGGTACCGTTGCCGCTGGCCTCCATCGGCACCCAGAAGGGCAAGATCATGTTTGCCTACGTGCCACGCCTGTCCTCCAACAAGAACAACGGCGACGTGTTGCTGATCTTTGGCCGTATCGAGATGTAATTCGATTTGTCATTCGAGATATCATTGCCGGTGATGCGATGACCGATGAGCGGGGCGGTGATGGATAAATCACCAACCCTCATCGGCACTGGGGTCGGCAAAAATATTTCCACCTATCTCTACAAAAGTCGTACCTTGGGGCAAATCTGCTCTATCCGCCCGAAATCACCTGCTGTTCGGCGCTTTCAAAGCGTTCCTCCGGGTCCAAAGAGGCCTATAATCCTGCTCAAAGCTTCAGCCCGTGGCAATTCCTTGAGCGTCATGACTAATCTCGCAAAAATCCTGTCTCCAGAAAATGTGGTTCTGGATCTGGAAGTCTCCAGCAAAAAAAGAGCCTTCGAACAAGCCGGCCTGACTTTCGAAAACAACAGCGGCATCGCCCGCTCCACCGTTTCCGAAAACCTGTTTGCCCGTGAGCGTCTCGGTTCCACCGGACTGGGTCACGGCGTGGCCGTGCCGCACGGGCGTATCAAGGGCCTGAAGGCGCCGCTGGCGCTGTTCATGCGGCTGGCTGCACCGATCCCCTTCGAATCGCCCGACGGCCAGCCGGTCAAGCTGCTGATCTTCCTGCTCATTCCTGACAACGTGACGCAACAGCACCTGGAAATCCTCTCGGAAATCGCCGAGATGTTTTCCGACGACGCGTTCCGCAACGAGCTCGCCGTCGAAGCCGACCCTGCCGTAGTGCATGCACGCATCGTGACCTGGCAGACCTCGATGGAGAAGGCCGGCTGATCAGCCCGGCCGCTCCCGCTCGCCGCCCACCCGCCAGCAGACCAGACCGGATCTACATGCCCACTTATTCCGCGTTGTCGATACAGCAGCTTTACGAAGAAAACCGTGAATCCCTGCAATTGGGCTGGTTTGCCGGCTTCCCCGGCGGCGAACGCCTCATTTCCGGCGACGCCGTTTCGGCCTCCGACCAGGTGGGCCACCTGAACCTGATCCACCCGGGCCGCCTGCAGGTCTTCGGCCACCAGGAAATCGAATACTACAATCGCCTCTCCAACACCTCGCGCGCCTACCAGACCGCCGAGCTGGTGGCCGGCGAACCGCCGGCTTTCATCATCGCGCAGGGTCTCTCGACGCCGCCCGATCTGCTGGCGGTATGCGACGAAAAGAATATCCCGTTGTTCTCCACCCCGCTGCCGGCGGCGCAGGTGATCGACTACCTGCGGGTGTACCTGTCCAAGAAACTGGCGCAGCAGATCACCATGCATGGCGTATTCATGGACGTGCTGGGCGTGGGTGTGCTGATCACCGGCGAATCCGGCCTGGGTAAGAGCGAGCTGGGGCTGGAACTGATTTCGCGCAGCCACGGCCTGGTGGCTGACGATGCCGTGGAGTTCGCCCGCATCGCGCCTAACATGATCGAGGGGCGCTGCCCGCCGCTGCTGCAGAACCTGCTCGAAGTGCGCGGACTTGGGCTGCTGGACATCAAGGCGATCTTCGGTGAGACCGCGGTGCGCCGCAAGATGCGCCTGAAGCTCATCGTGCACCTGGTCCGCCGCAGCACGCTGGAAGAAAACTACGAACGCCTGCCGCTGGATGCGCAGTATGAAGAAGTGCTGGGCCTGCCGATCCGCAAGGTGGTCATTCCCGTGGCGGCCGGCCGCAACATCGCGGTGCTGCTGGAAGCCGCCGTGCGCAATACCATCCTGCAGTTGCGCGGCATCGATACCCTCAAGGAATTCATCGAACGCCAGCGACGGGCAATGAACGGCGAATAGGCAGCGCGACGACGACGCACCAGCACCAGCCCGCCAGCAAGCCTTTCCCGCCGTTCGGGAAAGGCCATCCCCTCCCACGAATCGACGCCCCATGCGTTATGATTGCCGCCATGAGAATCGTTCTGATCACCGGCATCTCCGGCTCCGGCAAATCGGTGGCACTCCATGTGCTGGAAGACGCCGGCTATTTCTGCGTCGACAATCTTCCACCCTCGTTGCTGTGCGACCTGGTGCAAACCCGCATCAAGGAAGGCGCCAGCATGCTGGCCGTGGCTACCGATGCGCGCAGCGCCGATTCCCTGGCCACCCTGCGCACCGACATCGAGACCCTGCGCGCCGAGGGACATGACGTCAAGGTCTTCTTCCTGACCGCCTCTGACGATACGCTCATCACCCGCTTCTCCGAAACCCGCCGCAGCCATCCGCTGTCGCACCGGCTGCTGCCCGGCCGCAATCCGGCCGACCGCCTCACGCTCACCGAATGCATTGCGCTGGAAAAGGAAATGCTGGGCGACATGCAGGACATCGGCCTGGTCATGGATACCTCGCAGCTGAGCTCCAACAAGCTGCGTCGCTGGATCAAGGAACTGGTGGACCTGGAACGCTCGCCGCTGACGCTGCAGATCGAGTCCTTCGGCTTCAAGCACGGCCTGCCGCTGGACGCCGATCTGGTGTTCGACGTGCGCATGCTGCCCAATCCCCACTACGATGCCGAATTGCGTCCACTGACCGGACGCGATGCACCGGTCATCGAATTCCTGACGGCCTATCCCGAGGTGGCCGACATGTTCAACGACATCCGTGGCTTCGTGGAGAAATGGCTGCCGGCCTTCAAGGATGACAACCGCAGCTACCTCACCGTGGCCATCGGCTGCACCGGCGGTCAGCACCGTTCGGTCTATCTGGTCGAATTGCTGGCCAGCCACTTCCGCGCCACCGAGCAGGTGGTGAGCCGGCACCGCCAGTTGAACTGATCGCCCGGGCCGGCGCCGCCGGCTACACCACCGAGAGCAGGTCCCGCGTCCCCAGCACGCCCAGCAACAGCTTCTTGACCGGCGCCGGCAACGGCGCATCGGCCAGCCTGTGGGCGGGATACCAGACCAGTCCGCGCTCGGCGATGGCCTGGCTGCGACTGCTCAGCGCCACCTGGAAGGGCGCCACGTGCAGCTTGAAGTGGGTAAAGACATGCGAGAACGGCTGCAGCTTGCGGCAGCCTTCCAGCTCGCCGTAGGGCGCCACCAGGGTGCGCACGGCGGTATCGAAGCGCGCCGCATCGGCCACGCCGATCTCCGGCAGCGACAGCAGGCCGCCCCAGATGCCACTGTCGGGCCGCTGTTCCAGCAAGACATCCTCGCCATGGGTGATGACCAGCATCACGGTTTCCTTTTCAGGAACCGCCTTCCTGGGCTTGCTCACCGGCAGTTCCGCCACCCGGTCCTGGGCCAGGGCCACGCAGCGCCCGGCCAGCGGGCAGCGCTCGCAGGCGGGCTTGCCGCGCACGCACAGGGTGGCGCCGAGGTCCATCAGGCCCTGGGTATAGGATTCGATATCCTGTTGCGGCAGGAGCGCCACGGCACGCAACCAGAGCTTGTCTTCGACCGGCTTGGCGCCCGGATAGCCATCGACCCCGAACACCCGCGCAAAGACGCGCTTGACGTTGCCATCCAGGATGGCGGCGCGGCGGCCATAGGAAAAGGCCGCAATCGCCGCCGCCGTGGAACGGCCGATGCCGGGCAGGTCGGCCAGCAGTTCGGGATCCTCCGGAAAGCGTCCACCGTATTCGGCCACCACGCGCTGCGCGCACTTGTGCAGGTTGCGCGCACGGGTGTAGTAGCCCAGCCCGCTCCAGAGCGCCATCACATCCTCCGACGGAGCTGCGGCCAGCGAGAAGACATCCGGGCAGCGCTCCAGGAAGCGCTGGTAATACGGGATCACGGCCGCCACCTGGGTCTGCTGCAGCATGATTTCCGAGAGCCAGACGCGATAGGCGTCGCGGGTGTTCTGCCAGGGCAGCTTGTGGCGACCGTGCTGTTTCTGCCACGCGATCACCTGAGCCGAGAAGGAGGAATCTTCATATTCCGACATATCACCGGCAGCAGCCTTGCCCCGTGATTCGACAATACCCTTCATTTCTGGCAACTCACGCAATAAAAAGTGGAACGCTGCCCCTGCTTGATCTGGCGGATCGGCGTGGCGCAGATGCGGCAGGCCTCGCCGGTGCGGTTATAGACGAAGTAACTCTGCTGGAAATAACCCGACTGGCCATTGACGGCAATGAAGTCGCGCAGCGTGCTGCCGCCCTGCTCGATGGCCGCGGCCAGCGTTTCACGGATGGCCTCGGCCAGGCGCTCGTAGCGCGCCAGGCTGATCTTGTAGGCCGGCGTCCTGGGATTGATGCGCGCCTTGAACAGGCTCTCGGACGCGTAGATATTGCCCACCCCCACCACGATGTCGCCGGCCAGCAATACCTGCTTGATCGGCGCGCTGCGGCCACGGGTCTGCTTGAACAGCTCGCGGGCGCTGAACTTGTCTTCCAGCGGCTCCAGCCCCAGGCTGCGCAGCAGCAGGTGTTCCTCGACGGCGCCATCGGCGATGTCATGCCAGAGAATCGCGCCGAAGCGGCGCGGATCGGTCATGCGCATGACCTGGCCGCCCACTTCCAGATCGAAATGATCATGCTTTTGCGGCGCGATGCCCGGCGGCAGGATGCGCAGGTGACCGGACATGCCCAGGTGCACGATCAGGGTGCCGTGGTCGAAATGGATCAGGAGGTATTTGCCGCGACGTCCGGTACGCCGGATCACCCGCCCCGCCAGCAGGCCCTGCAAGCCCGTCGGGAACGGCCAGCGCAGGCCGGTGTGACGCAGGACGACGCCGCTGACGGTCTGGCCTTCGAGATAGGGCGCGACCCCGCGACGGGTGACTTCGACTTCTGGTAATTCTGGCATCGGCTGGCGGATAAGGGAGGACGGGCGTGAAGCTGCATATGATAATGCAGATGCCGAAAACAAGACCTGAAGCCGCAGGTGCAACCTGCGCAGGGAAGCTTGTCAAAGATGGATTACACTGCGCTGTCAGCAAAGCCACGTTTGTTACGCGTAAAATCGAAACTCTCCGAATCGTCAGGATGAAATCTTGAAAAAAACCATCGCTCTCCTCACCAGTTCCCTGCTGCTGACTGCCTGCGCAAGCCTGCAACAGCCCGGCGACAAGGCGGATGCCCAGGCGGCCCAGGACCAGAAGAGCGCGTCGGCCAAGTCGGCCGCCAATCGCAAGAAAGCCCCCAAGGCCAAGGTCCAGCCGCAGGAAGACACCCTGCCTGCGCTGGAGCTGAGCGAGGACATCCTTTACAAAGTGCTGACAGCCGAGATCGCCTTCCAGCGTGGTCAATGGCAGTCGGCCTACGTGACCATGCTGGCGGCCGCGCAGCAGACACGCGACCCGCGCCTGGCCAAGCGTGCTGCCGAGATGGCGGTAGCGGCGCGCCAGGCGGGCGAAGCACTGGTGGCAGTGCGCCTGTGGACCGAACTGGCACCGCACTCCGATGAAGCCCTGCAGAACTACCTGGGCCTGATCATGCTCTCGGACAGCGTCGATGAAATCGAACCGCTGCTGACCCAGCGCCTGGCCGATGCCGCGCCCCAGGCGCGTGGCCCGATGATCCTGCAGATCCAGCGCCTGCTCTCGCGGGCCAAGGACAAGCAGGCCAGCTTCACCATCCTGCAGAACATCACCAAGCCCTATGGCGACCTGATGGAAACCCACCTGGCCCTGGCCCAGGGCGCCTTCAGCATCGGCGACGGCGCCCAGGCCCAGCGCGAGGCGCGCGCGGCCCTGAAGATCAAGCCGGACTCCGAACTGGCCGTGCTGACCGCCGCCCAGGTGGCCTCCGACAACAAGGACGCCACCAAGCTGGTGACCGACTTCCTGCGCAAGTATCCCGATGCGCGCGAAGTGCGCGTGGCCTACGCCCGCAGCCTGGTGGAACAGAAGGATTACAAGCAGGCCCGCAGCCAGTTCGAGACGCTGTTGAAGGAAGACGGCGAAGACGCCACCACCCTCTTCGCACTGGGCGTGCTGTCGGCCCAGACCGACCAGTTGAAGGACGCCGAATACTATCTGCAGCGCTACCTGCAGGTGCTCTCGGCCCAGCCTGAAGATGATCGCGACCCCAGCCAGGCGCTCCTGCTGCTCTCGCGCATCGCCGAGGAACGGCGCGATCTGGATTCGGCGCTGCGCTATCTGGACCAGGCTGAACCGGGTAGCGAAGGCTACGTCAACATCCAGGTCCGCCGCGCCCAGCTGCTGGCACGCAAGGCCGACATCGAAGGTGCCCGCAAGGCGCTGGAACAGGCCCAGTCCGAATCGGCCAATGATGGTGAGCAACTGCAACTGCTGCTGGCCGAATCGAGCCTGCTGCGCGACGCCAACCGCAACCAGGAAGCCGCCGATGTGCTCAAGGGCGGTCTGGAACGCTTCCCCAACAATACCGACCTGCTCTACGACTATTCCATGGTCCTGGAAAAGCTGGGCAAGTACGACGAGATGGAAAAGTCCCTGCGTCGCGTGATGCAACTGGCCCCCGGCAACCAGCATGCCTACAACGCGCTGGGCTATTCGCTGGCCGATCGCAATGTGCGCCTGCCGGAAGCGCTGGAGCTGATCCAGAAGGCCGCCGACCTGGCCCCGGAAGATGCCTTCATCGCCGATAGCCTGGGCTGGGTGCTGTTCCGCATGGGTCGCGCAGAACAAGCAGAAACCCAGATGCGTCGCGCCTATGGACTGCGTCCGGATGTCGAGATCGGTGTCCACCTGGGCGAAGTGCTCTGGACCAACGGCAAGCAGGATGAGGCGCGCAAGGTATGGCGTGAGGCTGCGCTGAAGGAACCCAACAATGAAGTCCTGAAAAGCACGCTGGCGCGGCTCAATGTGAAGTTATGAGTCGCTTGCGTTCCTATCATGGCTTCCTGAAGGCGGTACCTTTCTGTCTTGCCATCCTGCTGGCCGGCTGTGCCACGGTACCGCAGGACAGCGTGGCGCCCAACGCCAGCGCGCCGGCCTACCAGTCCAGCATCGAGATCGATGGCCGCATCTCGGTCCAGTACGAGCAGGACCAGCGCCCGCAGTCTCTGCACGGCAGCTTCTTCTGGAAGCAGACCCCGCAGGAACTGAACCTGGACATGTTCTCGCCCCTGGGCCAGACGGTCGCCACCATCAACGTCAAGCCCGGCATCGCCACCCTGGCGCAATCCGGGCGCGCACCGCAGGTGGCGCCCGATGTGGATGAACTGGCCGCGCAATCGCTGGGATGGCCGCTGCCGGTGTCGGGCATGCGCCAATGGCTGCAAGGCAGCGGCACCGATGCCAGCGGCAAGCCCTTCACCGCCCGCGCCGGCACGGAAGCAGCCAGCTTCGACACGCGCGATGGGTGGCGCATCACCTACGCCAACTGGGAGACCGATGCCGCCAGCGGCCAGGCCCGCCCCAAGCGCATCGACATGACCCGCAGCACCGCCCAGGCCGGCAAGGTCGCCATCCGCATCGCCATCGATGGCTGGAAAAAGCCCTGAACGCTGCCCTGAGACCACCCGTCTTCACTTGCACTCACCCGACCACGCAACACGCATGACCACCACGCTCACCGCCTGCCCGGCACCGGCCAAGCTCAATCTGTTCCTGCACGTGACCGGCCGCCGTCCGGATGGCTATCACCTGCTGCAATCGGCCTTCCAGTTGATCGACCGGTGCGATACGCTGGACTTCGCCCTGCGCGACGACGGCCGCATCGTCAGGACCAATGAGGTGGCGGGCGTGCCGGCCGAGTCCGATCTGGTGATCCGCGCGGCGCACCTGCTGCGCGAGGCCAGCGGCAAGCCCCACCTGGGCGCCGACATCACCGTGCACAAGATCCTGCCGATGGGAGGTGGCGTGGGCGGTGGTTCATCCGACGCGGCGACCACGCTGATGGTCTTGAATCACCTGTGGAATTGCGGCTACAATCGCGCCTCTCTGATGGAGATGGGCCTGAAACTGGGCGCCGACGTTCCCTTCTTCCTGTTTGGCCGCAATGCATTCGCAGAAGGCGTGGGTGAAGAGCTGGCGGCACTGCGCACCTCGGATTGCTGGTTCGTGGTCATCGAACCAGGCGTATCTGTTCCAACTTCTTTAATATTTTCTTCAAAGTTGTTGACAAGGGATACCGAACCCGTCAGAATAACGGACTTTCCTGATGCGACGAAACAAATCGCTTCCAGCTTCGGGAAGAACGATCTGGAAATGGTGGCAACTGCGCATTTCCCCGAAGTTGCGGCGGCAGTCGAATGGCTGAGCAGGTTCGGGAGCGCAAGAATGACCGGATCTGGCGCCTGTGTGTTTTGTGCATTCGAACACGAACATCAGGCAGACGAAGTGCTCAAGCAATTGCCTTCGCGCTGGATCGGCTGGAAAGCCAAAGCGATGCAGGAACATCCTCTCGCCCATTTAGTGCAGTCGTAAAGAAGAATTGGTTTGACGTGAGCGCAGCGCCTGGCATAGAGCGCGCGACACGGCGAGCAGCAAGTTGCGTAGGGGAATCGCCAAGCTGGTTAAGGCACCGGATTTTGATTCCGGCATTCCAAGGTTCGAATCCTTGTTCCCCTGCCATTTAATTCGGACAGGCCGCAGTACAGGCCCGGGTCCAGTCAGAAAAATAAGCCGTCAATGTGAGACCGATCAAGTCAAGCATTGTCGGCTTTTCGACTTTTTAACGATTGCATTCAGGGATACCCACATGGCACTTGAGAACCTGATGGTTTTTACGGGCAACGCCAACCCCGAACTGGCGCGCGGCGTCGCTGAGAAACTCGGTATCCCGCTGGGCAAGGCCAATGTTTCCAAGTTCTCCGACGGCGAAGTCATGGTCGAGATCAATGAAAACGTTCGCGGCAAGGACGTCTTCGTGCTGCAGTCCACCTGCGCACCGACCAATGACAACCTGATGGAAATCATGATCATGGTCGACGCTCTGAAGCGCGCTTCGGCCGGTCGCATCACTGCCGCCATCCCCTACTTCGGTTATGCCCGCCAGGATCGCCGCCCGCGTTCGGCACGGGTGGCCATCTCGGCCAAGGTCGTGGCCAACATGCTGCAGGAAGCCGGCGTCGAACGCGTCCTGATCATGGATCTGCACGCAGACCAGATCCAGGGCTTCTTCGACATCCCGGTGGACAACATCTACGCCTCGCCCATCCTGCTGGGTGACCTGGTCAACAAGAACTACGACGACCTGCTGGTGGTCTCGCCCGACGTCGGCGGCGTGGTGCGCGCCCGCGCGCTGGCCAAGCGCCTGAACTGCGACCTGGCCATCATCGACAAGCGTCGTCCCAAGGCCAACGTCTCCGAAGTGATGAACATCATCGGTGAAGTCGAAGGCCGCAACTGCGTCATCATGGATGACATGGTCGACACCGCCGGCACCCTGACCAAGGCTGCCGAAGTGTTGAAGGAACGTGGCGCCAAGAAGGTCGTGGCCTACTGTACCCACCCGGTGCTGTCGGGTCCGGCCATCGACCGCATCGCCAATTCGCCCCTGGACGAACTGGTGGTGACCGACACCATCCCGCTGTCGCCGGCTGCACGTGGCTGCGCCAAGGTACGCCAACTGACCTGTGCCGACCTGCTGGCCGAGACCTTCAAGCGCATCACCAAGGGTGACTCGGTGATGTCGCTGTTCGCTGAATAAGATTTTGCATTCGCCTCGCTGCGGTTTTCCGTGGCGAGGTTTTTTCATATTCCCTGGTCGCGGGGAATATTTAACTTGCGGGGCAACCGTCGATTGAATGATTCAACGACGAGCCCTGCCAACATTGGAGCTTCAACATGAAAGTGATCGCCTTTCCGCGTAATGAACAGGGCACCGGAGCGAGCCGCCGCCTGCGTCGCGCGGGTCAAACCCCGGGTATCGTCTACGGTGGCACCGCTGCCCCGCTGAACATCGCCGTTGACCACAACGCCCTGTACCACGCCCTGAAGAAGGAAACCTTCCACTCGTCCATCCTGGACCTGGAAATCGACGGCAAGGTCGAACAAGTGCTGCTGCGTGACTTCCAAGTCCACGCGTTCAAGCAACTGGTCCTGCACGTTGACTTCCAACGCGTGGACGCTTCCCAGAAGCTGCACACCAAGGTGCCCCTGCACTTCGTGAACGCTGAAGTGTCGCCGGCCGTCAAGCTGCACGCCGGCATCATCAGCCACGTGGCTGCTGAACTGGACGTGACCTGCCTGCCGAAGAACCTGCCCGAGTTCATCGAAGTCGACCTGTCCAAGCTGGACGTCGGCCAATCGATCCACCTGGCTGACCTGAAGCTGCCCAACGGCGTGACCGCCGTCACCCAGGAAAACCTGACCATCGCCACCGCCACCGTGCCGGCCGGTCAAGTTGCCGCTGAAGGTGAAGCTGCTGCTGGCGGCGCCGAAGAAGCCAAGTAATCCGCTTTCTTCCGCTGCAAGAAAAAACCCGCCGAATCTGATTCGGCGGGTTTTTTCGTTAACAGCGCGGGCTCGCGCGCCGCCGTCATCGTGATTACTTCCGGCCCGCTTCGCCAGCTACCGCAGCCGCCGTCGGATTGCCCGTCACCGCTCCCACCAGCGCGCCAGTGGTGGCACCTTGGGCTAGCAGGGGCGCTAGCTGGTCCAGCAGCTGCTTGCCTTCCGCTGTCTGGCTCAGTGCCGCCAGCATACCTGTAAGCTTGGTACCGCCAGCCGGCGTGAAGAGGTCCCCCAGCCGGGCCACGCCCTGTTGCATATCACCCGCATTGGCAATCACCTTCAGGTCGGCGTGTTGCATGGCCTTCGCCATTTCCAGCCCGACATCACGGCCCACTTCGACTTGCTTGATGGTGATCAGGTATTGCTGATAGCCGGCATTGGCACCGATTTCCTTGGCCAGCTGGATCTGCGTGGTGACCGGTGCCATCAACATGGCCTGCTCGGCCGCAGCTGACGCCTCGCCGCGGGCGCGGATACCATCGGCTTCCTTGAGCGCCGCCGCCAGATCACCCTCGGCCTTGGTAGTGATGGCCTGTTTCTGCGCATCCGCATTGATGACCTGCACCTGTTTCTGCGCGTCCGCATTGACGACGGCCACCTGCTTCTCCTGCTCGGCGCGCACGGCGGCGACGTCCCGGGCGATTTCAGCGCCCCGCACCTGCTGCACCTTCTTGACGTCCATGTCACGCTCGGTAGTCATCTTGGCCGCGGCCTTGATCTCCTGCTGCGCCTGCTCATTGGCGATACCGACTTGCTTCTCCTTTTCCGCCGTGCGCAGGCCCACCTGCTGGGCCGCATCCTGGCGTTGCACCTCGACGGTACGCGTGGCATCGATTTCCGCCAGCTCGGCCTGACGCTGGTTCTCAGCGACCTTGACCCGACTTTCCATCTCGATGCGTGACTTTTCCTTGGCCATCACATTATTGATGACGGTGCTGCCATGAGCGTCGCGCAAATCCATGAATTCGATGGTCTTCACAGGCAGCACACCCCACTGCGAGATCTGCTCCTTCACTTCCATGGTGAACTGGGCACCCAGCTCGGCTCGGGATTGCATGATGTCTTCCAGCGCATTGGTAGCCAGCACGCGCCGCACGGCACCCTGCAGCACGGCCTTGAGGTCGGTGTGCAATGCATCGAAGGTGGCGACGCGCTGGGCCGCCGTCTCGGCATTGTCTACACGAAAGAAGGCCACCGCATCGATGACGAAGGGCAAGCGCTCCTTGTCATAGGCTTCATAGTCATTCAGCGCAACCTGGAAGATGCTTTCGGGGAATTCGGTGACCGTGATACCCAGTTTGGGCAACCAGCTTGGCCAGGCGTAATAGGCATTGCCGGCTGGCTTGCCACGCCCGTAGGGCGTACTTGAATGGGATGTCTGGACGATATGCACCATGTTGGTCGGCACCACGCGACGCAGGGTGATGGCGATAACGAATACCAGCAACAGCATGGCGGCGACAACGGCCGCAATCAGACTCAACTGCAAGATGCTCATACCTCTCCTTGTGGATGAAAGAACGGTCGCCGTAAAACGGCAATCCGTAGATCAGACATCGCGCGCGCGGTGCTTTTGCTGCCGACAGTACTACGCCGGGCGCAGCGCAATTTCCGGGGGGATCTCATCCTACAGGAGCTTTCCATGTTGCAATACCTGCACCATGGTCGAAAAAAGAGGGCTGCTCCCGCCACGACAGACGGAGCAGCCCTTATTGACTCAGCCCCGGCTCTTGAGCCAGGCCTCGCGCTGGCGCACCGTCGCCACCGGCTTGGGCAAGGCCTTCAGGCTCACCTGCGGTGCCGTATCGGCCTTGAGCTTGACGTTGAATTCCATCAGTTCATCACGACGGAAGGCATGCACACGCACCGTATCGTTGAGTCGGTAACGCGCCAGCAAGCCATCGGGACCGGATGCAGGCACACGCAAGCCATCGATGGCCACCAGCTTGTCTCCGGCCGACAGGCCCGCCTGCATCGCAGGGCCGCCTTCGTACAGCGCTGCCAGCTTGGCGTCGCTGCCTTCCTTGGTGATACGCGCGCCCAGCCAGGGCTTGGCGTCCGCCGGCAACGCTGCCTCATAGGCCAGTCCGAAGGCCGGCAGCAACGCTTCCAGCGGGACGTCATCGGTACCGCGGATGTAGCGGTCGTGGAAGCGCTTGAGGTCGACGCCGGCGAATTGCTCCATCAGCTCCAGGATGCCCTCTTCCGGCACGCCCCGCGGCTTGCCCTGGTAGAAGTCGCGGCCAAAACCGGTCCACAGCCCGCGCATGACATCGTCCAGCGAACGGCGGCCGCCGGTTTGCTGGCGGATCGTCAAGTCCAGTCCCATGGCTACCAGCGAACCCTTGGTGTAATAGCTGACGATGGCATTGCTGGCGTTTTCGTCCTGACGGTAATACTTGACCCAGGCATCGAAGCTGGATTCGGCCACGCTCTGCTTCTTGCGACCGCTGCCGCGCAGCACGCCGGTGATGGTCTTGCCGATCAGCTTCAGATAGTTGTCGGTATCGATGACGCCGGTACGCACCAGGAACAGGTCGTCGTAATAGCTGGTGAAGCCCTCGAACAGCCATAGCAGCGAGGTGTAGTTCTCCTGGCGCAGGTCGTAGGGGGCGAATACGGCTGGCTTGATGCGCTTGACGTTCCAGGTATGGAAATATTCGTGGCTGCACAGGCCCAGGTAGGTACGGTAGCCATCGGTCTGCTCCGGCTTGCCCTTGACCGGGAGGTCGGCGCGCGAGCAGATCAGGGCGGTGGAAGCACGATGCTCCAGGCCGCCGTAGCCATCGCCGACGGCCAGCGTCATGAAGACATAGCGGTCCATGGGCGCGCGCTTGGTACGTGGCTCGAAGAAGGCGATCTGGGCTTCACAGATCTTCTTGAGGTCGTCGCACAGGCGCGCCATGTCGAGATTGGGCACGCGGCCGGTAATGACCACGTCATGCGGCACGCCATACGCCTGGAAGCTGGCCAGGGTGAAATCGCCGATTTCCACCGGATGATCAATCAGCTCATCGTAGTTCTGCGCCACATAGGTGCCGAAGCCATAGCGCTTGGCCTTGAGTTCAGCCATGGCCGTGGCGACGCGCCAGCGCTTGAACTGGTCGCCCTCGGGACGGCGGATCTCCACCACCTGCTGAGCCTGCTCGAAACCATGCGCGGCCAGGAACACGCTGGTGCCGTTGAAGAAGCCATGGGTGTCGTCCAGGTGCGCGGTGCGCACCGACAGGTCCCAGGCATAGACCTGGTAATGCAGGGTGAGCGCGCCCTTGCAGGGAGCGGCTTGCCAGGTGTGCTTGTCGAGCTTTCTGACCTGCACCTTGCGACCGGCTGACTCACCGCGCAAGGTCACGATGTTCTTGCCGAACTCGCGGATCATGTAGCTGCCCGGAATCCAGGCCGGTAGCGAAAACACCTGGCCCTCCGGCGCTGGCGAATCGACTGTGACGCTGACCTCATAGACATGGGAGGCGGGATTGAGGGAAGTGATGCTGTAGCGGATCGGGGTGGCCATTGCAGTGTGGAGATGATGCCGGCGGGCGGCGATGGCCCATTTTACACGCGGCAAAAATAAAAAAACCGGACCGACTTGCGTCGGCCCGGGTCCAGGGTCAAATGAAGCTAACCGTTAAAACTATTTAAATCATATAAATCGTTTGATGCAGTCCGTCATGCGGGATCAACGCGGCAGCAGCGAGCTGCCCATCAGGAACTCGTCCACTGCGCGTGCGCATTGGCGACCTTCGCGGATCGCCCACACCACCAGCGACTGGCCACGACGCATGTCGCCTGCGGCAAAGACCTTGTCCACCGAGGTCTTGTAGCAGCCTTCGCCATCGGTGGTGGCCTTGGCGTTGCCGCGGGCATCCTTGTCCACGCCGAAGGCATCCAGCACCTGCGCCACCGGCGAGACGAAGCCCATGGCCAGTAGCACCAGGTCGGCCTTGATCTCGAATTCCGAATCGGGGACTTCGACCATCTTGCCGTCCTTGAACTCGACGCGCGCGGCGATGAGCTTCTCGACCTTGCCGCCCTTGCCTTCCAGACGCTTGGTGGTGACCGCGAAATCGCGCTCGCAACCTTCTTCGTGCGAGGATGAGGTGCGCAGCTTGATTGGCCAATAGGGCCAGACCAGCGGCTTGTTTTCGGATTCCGGCGGTTGCGGCATCAGTTCGAACTGGGTCACGGCAGCAGCGCCATGACGGTTGGAGGTACCCACGCAGTCGGAGCCGGTGTCACCACCGCCGATGACGACCACGTTCTTGCCGGTGGCCATGATCTGGTTCTTCAGCTTGTCGCCGGCGTTGACCTTGTTCTGCAGCGGCAGGAAGTCCATGGCGAAATGCACGCCCTTGAGCTCACGACCGGGCACCGGCAGATCACGCGGAGCCTCGGCGCCACCGGCGATGATGACGGCGTCGAATTCTTTCTTCAGCTCGTCGGGGGAGACGGTTTCCTTGGACCAGTTGTTGACGGTCTCGGGGAAATCCTTGCCCACGAAGACGCTGGTACGGAAGGTCACGCCTTCGGCCTTCATCTGTTCCACGCGCAGGTCGATGTGCGACTTTTCCATCTTGAAGTCGGGGATGCCGTAACGCAGCAGGCCGCCCACGCGATCACTCTTCTCGAACACGGTCACGTCGTGACCGGCGCGGGCCAGTTGCTGGGCAGCGGCCAGGCCGGCAGGACCGGAACCGACCACGGCGACCTTCTTGCCGGTCTTGACGGCAGCCGGTTGCGGCACCACCCAGCCGTTTTCCCAGCCCTTGTCGATGATGAAGTGCTCGATCGACTTGATGCCCACGGCGTCATTGTTGATGCCCAGGGTGCAGGCGGCTTCGCAGGGTGCCGGGCAGATACGGCCGGTGAACTCAGGGAAGTTGTTGGTCTGGTGCAGGGTGTCCAGGGCTTCCTTGTAGTTGCCGCGATAGACCAGATCATTCCAGTCGGGAATGATGTTGTTGACCGGGCAGCCGTTGTTGCAGAAGGGGATGCCGCAGTCCATGCAACGCGCGCCCTGGATCTTGGCGTCGGCGTCGCTCAGGTGCAGGACGAATTCCTTGTAGTGCTTGGTGCGCGCTGCTGGCGCTTCACTGGCCTCTTTCAGGCGCTGGTATTCCATGAAACCGGTTGCTTTTCCCATTTTCCTCTCACATTCTCGCTAAGGATGCGGCGGGCGGCGCTCTTCATTTCTGGCGCCACGCCCGCCGGCGTGCTTGATTGACTCGAAAGTTACGCTGGCTGATGACGATCAGGCAGCGACCTTCTCCTTCTTCGATTGGGCAGCGGCAGCCAGCTCGGCCAGCGCGCGCTTGTACTCCGTCGGGAACACCTTGACGAACTTGGCACGCGATGCCGCCCAGTTATCCAGCAGGTAGCGCGCACGCGTGCTGCCGGTGTACTTGAAGTGACGCTCAATCAAGCCGCGCAGGATGGCTTCGTCGGTCTGGCGATCGCCACCGCGCAGCAGGCTGTGCCAGATGTCGCGGTTGACGGTCTGTTCCTGTTCGGTGTCCGACAGGACCTTTTCCAGGCTGACCATGGCGGTGTTGCACTTGCCGGCGAAATCACCTTCCGGGTCATACACGTAGGCGATGCCGCCCGACATGCCGGCTGCGAAGTTGCGGCCGGTATTGCCCAGCACCACCACGGTGCCGCCGGTCATGTATTCGCAACCGTGGTCGCCGGTGCCTTCCACGACGGCGGTAGCGCCCGAGTTACGCACTGCGAAACGTTCGCCGGCCACGCCGTTGATGAAGGCTTCGCCATTGATGGCGCCATACAGCACGGTGTTACCGGAGATCATGTTGTCCACGGCGCGGCCACGGAACTCGGTGTTGGGACGCACGATGATGCGGCCACCCGAGAGACCCTTGCCGACGTAGTCGTTGCCTTCGCCGACCAGGTCCAGGGTCACGCCCTTGGCCAGGAAGGCGCCGGCCGACTGGCCTGCGGTACCTTGCAGCTGGATGTGGATGGTGTCATCCGGCAGGCCTTCGTCGCCGTAACGCTTGGCGACTTCACCCGAGAGCATGGCACCGACGGTACGGTTCAGGTTCTTGATCGGGGAGATGAAGGAAACCTTCTCGCCCTTTTCCAGCGCGATCTTGGCTTGCGCGATCAGCTTGTGGTCCAGTGCCTTGTCCAGGCCGTGATCCTGGAAGTCGGTGTGATACACCGGCAGCTTCGACTCCGGCTGATGGAAGATGCGGCTGAAGTCCAGACCCTTGGCCTTCCAGTGGGCGATGGCCTTGGAGCGGTCCAGCAGGTCGGCGCGGCCGATCAGCTCGTCGAACTTGCGGATACCCAGCTGGGCCATGATCTGGCGCGCTTCTTCGGCGATGAAGAAGAAGAAGTTGACCACGTGTTCCGGCTTGCCGGAGAACTTGGCGCGCAGCACCGGATCTTGCGTGGCCACGCCCACCGGGCAGGTGTTCAGGTGGCACTTGCGCATCATGATGCAGCCTTCGACCACCAGCGGTGCGGTGGCGAAACCGAATTCGTCCGCGCCCAGCATGGCGCCGATGACGACGTCGCGACCGGTCTTCATCTGGCCGTCAGCCTGCACGCGGATGCGGTTGCGCAGGCCGTTCAGGACCAGGGTCTGTTGGGTTTCGGCCAGGCCCAGTTCCCACGGCGAACCTGCATGCTTGATCGAGGACAGCGGCGAAGCGCCGGTGCCGCCATCATGGCCAGCGATGACCACGTGGTCCGACTTGGCCTTGGCCACGCCTGCAGCCACGGTACCCACGCCCACTTCGGAGACCAGCTTGACCGAGATCGAAGCACGCGGATTGACGTTCTTCAGGTCGTGGATCAGCTGTGCCAGATCTTCGATGGAGTAGATGTCGTGGTGCGGCGGCGGCGAGATCAGGCCCACACCTGGCACCGACACGCGCAGCTTGGCGATGTATTCGGAGACCTTGTGGCCCGGCAGCTGACCGCCTTCACCCGGCTTGGCACCCTGCGCCATCTTGATCTGGATCTGGTCGGCGGAGATCAGGTATTCGGCGGAGACGCCGAAACGGCCCGATGCCACCTGCTTGATGCGCGAGCGCAGCGAATCGCCTTCCTGCAGCGGGATATCGACTTCGATGTGTTCGCGACCGATTTCCGAGGCCAGGGTGGCGCCCTGCTTGATGGGGATGCCCTTCAACTCGTTGCGGTAACGGTTGACGTCTTCACCACCTTCGCCGGTGTTGGACTTGCCGCCGATGCGGTTCATGGCGATGGCCAGGGTGGCGTGGGCTTCGGTCGAGATCGAGCCCAGCGACATGGCGCCGGTGGCGAAGCGCTTGACGATTTCCTTGGCCGGTTCCACTTCATCGATGGAGATGGCGCGCGACGGATCGATCTTGAACTCGAACAGGCCACGCAGCGTCATGTGGCGCTTGGACTGGTCGTTGATGATCTGGGCGTATTCCTTGTAGGTGTTGTAGCTGTTCGAACGGGTCGAGTGCTGCAGCTTGGCGATCGCGTCCGGGGTCCACATGTGCTCTTCGCCGCGGATGCGGAAGGCGTATTCGCCACCGGCGTCCAGGGCGTTGGCCAGCACCGGGTCGCTGCTGAAGGCGGCGGTGTGCAGGCGCAGTGCCTCTTCGGCCACTTCGAACACGCCGATACCTTCGACGTTGGAGGCGGTGCCCTTGAAGTACTTGTCCACCAGCGCCTTGGACAGGCCGATGGCTTCGAAGATCTGCGCGCCGCAGTAGGACATGTAGGTCGAAATGCCCATCTTGGACATGACCTTCAGCAAGCCCTTGCCGACTGCCTTCTGGAAGTTGTAGATGGCCTTTTCCGGCGACAGGTCGCCCGACAGGCCCTTGGCCATGTCGGACAGGGTGTCCATGGCCAGGTAGGGGTGGATGGCTTCGGCGCCATAACCTGCCAGCAGGGCGAAGTGGTGCGTTTCGCGGGCCGAGCCGGTTTCCACCACCAGGCCGGTGGAGGTGCGCAGGCCCTTGCTGACCAGGTGCTGGTGGATGGCGGAAGTGGCCAGCAGTGCCGGGATGGGCAGCTGGTCGGCATCGACCTTGCGGTCCGAGATGATCAGGATGTTGTGGCCCGACTTGACCGCATCCACGGCCTTGGCGCACAGCGAGGCCAGGCGGGCTTCGATGCCTTCCTTGCCCCAGGCGACGGGGTAGCAGATGTTCAGTTCATAGGACTTGAACTTGCCGCCGCTGTGGGCGCTGATGTTGCGCAGCTTGGCGATGTCGTCATAGTCCAGCACCGGCTGCGACACTTCCAGGCGCATCGGCGGGTTGATGTTGTTGGTGTCCAGCAGGTTGGGCTTGGGGCCGATGAAGGACACCAGCGACATGACCAGGGCTTCGCGGATCGGGTCGATCGGCGGGTTGGTCACCTGGGCGAACAGCTGGCGGAAGTAGTTGTAGAGCGTCTTGTTCTTGTTGGACATGACCGCCAGCGGCGAGTCATTGCCCATGGAACCGATGGCTTCCTCGCCGCCCGTGGCCATGGGGGCCATCAGGAACTTGATGTCTTCCTGGGTGTAGCCGAAGACCTGCTGCAGGTCCAGCAGCTTCAGGGACGACGACGGCTGGCGTGCCTCTTCTTTCAGTTCGTCCAGCTTGACGCGCACCGAGTTGATCCACTGCTTGTAGGGCTTGGCGTTGGCGTAGGTGTCCTTGAGTTCCTTGTCGTCGATGATGCGGCCGGCGTCCAGGTCGATCAGGAACATCTTGCCCGGTTGCAGGCGCCACTTCTGGATGATCTTGGATTCGGGAATGGGCAGCACGCCGGATTCGGACGCCATCACCACCAGGTCGTCATCGGTGACGATGTAGCGTGCCGGACGCAGGCCGTTACGGTCGAGCGTGCCGCCGATATGGCGACCGTCGGTGAAGGCCAGCGCGGCCGGGCCGTCCCACGGCTCCATCATCGCGGCGTGGTATTCGTAGAAGGCGCGACGATTGTCGTCCATCGAGGTGTGGTTTTCCCAGGCTTCGGGCACCATCATCATCATCGCCTGCGGCAGCGGATAGCCGGCCATGACCAGCAGTTCCAGCGCGTTGTCGAAGCTGGCGGTGTCGGACTGGCCTTCATAGATCAGCGGGAACAGCTTCTTCAGGTCCGAACCCAGCACGGCGGACTGCATCACGCCTTCGCGGGCGCGCATCCAGTTGAAGTTGCCCTTGACGGTGTTGATTTCACCGTTGTGGGCGATCAGGCGGTACGGGTGGGCCAGCGGCCATTCCGGGAAGGTGTTGGTGGAGAAGCGCTGGTGCACCAGGGCCAGGGCCGAGACGCAGCGCTCGTCCTGCAGGTCCTTGTAGTACACGCCGACCTGGTCGGCCAGCAGCAAGCCCTTGTAGACCACGGTACGGGCCGACATCGAGGGCACGAAGAATTCCTTGCCGTGCAGCAGGTTCAGCGCCTGGATGGCGTGACCGGAAGACTTGCGGATCACGTAGAGCTTGCGTTCCAGCGCGTCGGTCACCATCACGTCGGGGCCACGGCCGATGAAGATCTGGCGGATCACCGGCTCTTTTTCACGCACGGTCGGGGACATCGGCATGTCGCGGTCCACCGGCACATCGCGCCAGCCCAGCACGATCTGGCCTTCGGCCAGCACCGCGCGTTCGATTTCCTGTTCACAGGCGATGCGGGAGGCGTTTTCCTTGGGCAGGAACACCATGCCCACGCCGTATTCGCCGGGCGGCGGGAGGTCCACGCCCTGCTTGGCCATCTCTTCGCGGTAGTACTGGTCGGGAATCTGGATCAGGATACCGGCACCATCACCCATCAGCGGGTCGGCACCGACCGCGCCCCGGTGATCCAGGTTCTTCAGAATGAGCAAACCCTGGTCAACGATGGAATGGGATTTCTTGCCCTTGATATGGGCGATGAAACCGACGCCACAGGCGTCATGTTCATTTGCTGGGTCGTAAAGGCCTTGCGCGTGCATAACGGAACTCCACCACATTGACAGTAAGGATTTGAAGAATAGTGCACTGCACCCAATAGTTCAATGAAAATAATTAGGGTCTGAGTGCAATTTTAACCCCTAGAAATTTCATGATTTTTTAATTAGGGACAGAGTTATTGCGAACGAGTGCAAGTCGTTGATAAGAAAAGAGAATTTTTAATGACTACGCATCCTGGGTTGCCGCCGCGTCTTCGTCGTCGATGACCACCCGCGCGTTGGCAGGCCGGCCACGCTTGGCTGGACTGACGCGTCGATGGGTCTGGCGCTCCAGGCCCTGCTTGAAATCTTCCGAGCCCAGCGCCCAACCCTTGAGCGTGGCATCGGTGATGCGCTCCACTTCGGCTCGCGCCAGCCCATCTTCGGTGAGCTGTCGATAGGCGATCTCGCGATCGAAAGGAGTGTTGCCAATCGACCAATATTGGGGATGGTCGGTGATCAGGCCATCCTGCTTGGCGCCGATGTGATGCATGTAGCTGGACCACGGGTACTCCCCGGGGCTGGCCACCAGGCCATTGCGCACGGGGTTGAGCTCGATGTAACGGCAGACGGCGAGCAGGTAGAGCTCGGCGTCGATGACGGTGGCGCGATAGCGCCCCTGCCACAGCGTGCCACTGCGCCCATGCTTCTGGTTGAAATAGGGAACATAGTGGCGCCCTATCCATTGCATCATCCGTGCCAGGCCCTGGTCATCGGCAGGCGTAGCCAGCAGGTGCAGGTGATCCGGCATCAGCACGTAGGCATGTACCGCCACCTTGAATTGCCGCGCAGCATCCTTGAGCCAGCCCAGGAAAGCCTGGTGATCGTCGGCATCGCGGAAGATGACCAGACCGTCATGACCGCGTTGGATAATGTGATGAGGCTGGTTGGGAACGACGAGACGGGGAAGGCGGGCCATGGCGAACGCTGCAAACCGGTAGGGAGGAGGCGCTATTCTAATGCACTCCGTCCCCAATAAAAGCACGTTGCCGAATCGGCATGACCGAATTGCAAAAATCCGGAATCATCTCGAACGGTGACGAGCATAAAAAAACCGGCCAGATTGCTCCAGCCGGTCAAGCCCCACGTTGATCTGTCTGCAAGTGTCGTTAGCTGGCGCTCTTTTCCTTACCTCTGGTCATCACCAGGCTGGCGATGATGGAAATCAGCAGGATGGCGCCCACGATGGACAGCGACACCAGCACCGGCACGTGGAACCAGTAGGCCAGCAACATCTTGCCGCCCACGAACAGGAGCACCAGGGCCAGGCCGTACTTGAGCAGGTGGAAGCGCTCTGCCGAATCAGCCAGCAGGAAGTACAGCGCCCGCAAACCCATGATGGCGAACATGTTCGACGTGAAGACGATGAACGGATCCTTGGTAATGGCGAAGATGGCCGGGATGCTGTCCACCGCGAAGATCACGTCGGAAATTTCGATCAGCAGCAGGACCAGCATCAGCGGGGTGAAATAGCGCACGCCATTGATGCGGGTGGTGAACTTTTCACCGTCGTAGTCGTTGCTGATCTTCATATGGCCACGCAACCAGCGCAGCAGCGGATTGTCGCCCAGGTCGGCTTCCTTGTCGGCGAAGATCAGCATCTTCACGCCGGTGAAGACCAGGAAGGCACCGAAGACGTACAGGATCCAGCTGAACTGCGCGATCATCCAGGCACCCAGCAGGATCATCACGGCACGCATGACGATGGCACCCACCACGCCGTACAGCAGCACGCGGCGCTGCATCTCGGGCGGCACGGCGAAGTAGCTGAAGATCATCAGGAAGACGAAGATGTTGTCGACCGACAGCGCCTTCTCGATCAGGTAGCCGGAGAGGAATTCGGCACCCTTCTGGTTGGCGAATTCACGGCCGACGTTGGCATCCAGGTACCACCACATCAGGCCGGCGAACAGGAAGGCCAGCGACACCCAGCCCAGCGACCAGCCCAGTGCCTCCTTGGGAGTGACGCGGTGGGCATGGCGGCCGCCGAGGGCGAACATGTCCAGCGCCAGCATGCCCAGCACGAATACGATGAAACCGCCCCACATGGGCAGGCTTGCGAAACTCTCTACGCCGTTCACGATAGACCTCTCTCTTCTTTTCTATTTTCTGACTGCATTGATGCGTGATGGGTGGCCGGACTCAGTCGAAATCGAAGATCTCGCCGAGGAAGCCCTTTTTCCTGCGCTTGTGATCATGACCGTAGCTGCCGTGGTCATGGCGAGTGCCATGGCCGAAGCGCGGGTCGTAGCCCGGCGGCTGCGGCTGCTGTGGCATAGGCACGCGTACTTGCTGCGGCACCGGTGCTGCCGCCGTCATCTGGCTGGCTGCAGAGCGCTCGATCAGTTTGTCCAGCTCGCCGCGATCAAGCCATACACCGCGGCATTGTGGGCAGTAATCGATCTCGATGCCCTGGCGCTCCGAGATCAGCAGGTTGTGAGATGTACAGACGGGACATTTCATCAGGCTTCTCCTTGATGTCAGTGATGGCAACTGCGGCAGACATGTTGATAACTCATGTTCACACCGGACAAGGCGCTACTTTAGGCCAAAGCCTGATGAATGAAAATTCGAATATTCTGAGATAATCCATCGGAAAAACCGAAGTATTGAAAGCGGGAGTTCCACATGGCCAGCCTCAACTACAAGCATCTGCACTACTTCTGGACGGTCGCCAAGAGCGGTGGCGTGGCACGCGCTGGCGAACGGCTGCACCTGACGGCGCAGACCATCAGCGGCCAGATCAGCCTGTTCGAGGAAAGCCTGGGCTACAAGCTCTTCAAGCGGGTGGGCCGGCGGCTGGAGCTCAACGATGAGGGGCGCATGGTGTTCGATTATGCCGAACGCATCTTCAGCCTGGGCGAAGAACTGGAAGAAGCGCTGCGCCTGCGCCCTGGCGGACGCGCCCTGCAGTTACGCGTCGGGGTGGCCGACGCGGTGCCCAAGGCGATTGCCTACCTGCTGCTGGAAAGCGCACTGGCGATGCCGGATCCGATCCGCATCATCTGCCGCGAAGGCAAGCTCGACGTGCTCCTGGCTGACCTCGCCATCCACAAGCTGGACATCATCATTGCCGATAGCCCCATGCCGCCCAATGTAGACGTGCGCGGCTACCACCACCTGCTGGGAGAGTGCGACACCAGCTTCTTCGCCACGCCCGAGCTGGCCCGGCGCTATCGCAAGGATTTCCCGCGCAGTTTCGATGGTGCGCCCTTCCTGATGCCCGGCGAGGACGCCGCCGTCAGGCCGCGCCTGCTGCGCTGGTTCGAAAAGGAAAAGATCCGCCCGCAGATCAGCGGCGAATTCGACGACGGTGCGCTGCTGCTGGCCTTCGGCGACGCCGGCGCCGGCATCTTTGCCGCACCGTCCGCCATCGCCGCGCAGATCCGCAAGCAGTACGGACTGGTGGAAATCGGCAGGACCGATGCCATCCGCGAACAGTTCTATGCCATCTCGGTGGAGCGCAGACTGACGCATCCTGCGGTGCTGGCCATCCAGTCGGCCGCACGCGGCAACCTGCTGGTCGGCAGCGCGGGCAGCACGTCCGAAGAGCCACCTGCACGGCGCAAAGCCACAACGGCCGCAGGTGGGCGCCGGGGCTGAACCTGGAAGGTCAAGCAGACAAGAATCACCACGAAGAAATCGGCAACGGTGAGCATATGCACTCACCAAACATCACAGGCCTTACACAAACCGCCCATCACTTTGGTACAAGGCTAATTGTCACGGTCGCGCCACGTCAGAAAAACCGGAGGGACAAAAGAAAAACCCCACGTCCCTTGCGAGCCGTGGGGTAAATCCCATTCTCGGGGGGGAGAATGGAGGGGGAACTTCAATATAGGGAAATCAATGTGCCGTCGCAGCGGTTTTTACAAATGGTTACACCCTCTTCATATGCTGCACAGCACTACATATTTGCATCAATTCATATGATCAAATATATCAAACACTCGCCATAAGTAAAGAACGCAACGCCAGGAAGGACGCGGAGTAGCGATCCCGTCTACTGATCAGATAAGTGGTGACACGACCATCTCGGCCCAGCGAATGGGTAGCAAATCCATGAGGTTCCATCTGCATTGCAATCACCGAGCGCGGCACCACCGCCACGCCGGCCCCGGCCGCCACGCACGCCAGGATGGCGTGATAGGACGCCAGTTCCAGCGTACGCACCGGCACACCACCGCGACCATGGGTGGCAAACCAGGTCTGCGCGTGGCGGCGATAGGCGCAGCCTTGCTCGAAGACGATCAGCGTGTCCAGCGTGACATCCTCCGGTGAACGCACGCGGCGATGGCTGCGCGGTGTCACCAGCATGAGTTCTTCCTTGAACAACGGCGTGGCATCGAAGGCCGGATCATCCAGATGACCGGCCACCAGTGCAGCATCAAGCTTGCAGGCGCGGACCTGGGCCACCAGCACGTCAGTGGGCGCGGTGGAGAGCTCCAGACGCACTTCCGGCCAGCGTTGGTGGAATTCGGCCAGGGGCGTCGGCAACCGGCTGGCAGCAGTGCTTTCCATCGACCCGATGCGCAGCCGACCGCGCGGGCTCTGCGGAGCGACAGCGTGGCGAGCCTCCTGCACCAGATCGAGGATGCGCTCGGCGTAATCCAGCAGCGCCTCGCCAGCCGCGGTCAGGACCAGGCGCCGGCGGTCGCGGACGAACAGCGGCACGCCCATGGACTCCTCCAGTTGCTTGATGCGCGTAGTCACATTCGACTGCACCCGGTTCAGGCGCTCGGCCGCCCGGGTCACGCCGCCCTCAGCCACCACGGTGCGGAAAATCTCCAGTTCAGCCAGTTCCATGCGGTTCTCTTGCCTTTTCCTGTGTTCTCGAAAAAAGATGAAGTCATTCTAATTATTCATTTTTTCGAATGACCGGAAAACGATAGCATAGACACCTGTCCCTGACACTCCCCCCATCCATCGATCACCGCCATGACCGCCCTCCCTCCCTCCGCCCGCCCCCTCGCCACCCCATCCCGCCACGGCATGGCATGGAAGGTCTGCCTGTCGGGCATGGTGGCGCTGTCGGTGGCGATGGGGATCGGTCGCTTCGCCTTCACGCCGCTGCTACCGATGATGCTGCACGAGGGTAGCCTGTCACTGCAGATGGGCGGCTGGCTGGCCACGGCCAACTACCTGGGTTATTTCGCTGGCGCCATGCTGTGCGCCTTCCATCGCAGCAAACGCGGCGTGGCAATGCTGCGCGGCGGGCTGGTGGTGACCATCCTGCTTACCCTGGGCATGGGTGTGCTGCATCAGGACTGGGCCTGGTTGTGGATGCGCTTTCTCTCCGGCGTAGCCAGCGCCTACGTATTCGTCTATACCGCCGGCTGGTGCCTGCAGCAGCTGACACAACTGGGCCGGCCGGAACTGGGCGGGGTCATTTTCTGCGGCCCCGGCCTGGGGATCGCCATCACCGGGCTACTTTCCGGCCCCATGATCGCGGCCGGCTGGCTGGCCGCGGGCGGCTGGATCGCCTTTGGCGTCATAGCACTGGCCCTGACGGCAGTCGTCTGGAAATCCTTCAGCTTCGATGCCGGGCGCGGCCTGAGCGTGCACTGCGACCCGCTCCATGGCGAGGCATCCAAGGCCGTCGAGAGCACCCAGCAGAAACGCGAAGTGCTGGTGCAGGTGATCGCCTATGGCATCGCCGGCTTCGGCTACATCATCACCGCCACCTTCCTGCCCGTGATCGCGCGCCAGGCGCTGCCGGGCTCGGCCTGGCCGGACTACTTCTGGCCCATCTTCGGCCTGTCGGTCGCGCTGGGCGCCTTCAGCGCCACCCGCTTGTCGGTACAGGGCGATCAGCGCCTGCTGCTGACCGGCGCCTACCTGATGCAGGCGGCCGGGGTGTTACTGTCGATCCTCTTCCCCAATGCGCTGGGTTTCGCGCTGAGCTGCCTGTTGCTGGGCCTGCCCTTCACCGCCATCACCCTGTTCGGCATGCGCGAGGCGCGCCGCCTGCGCAAGGAACAGGCCAGCAGCCTGATGGCCCTGATGACGGCCGCCTACGGCATCGGCCAGATTGCCGGACCGCCGCTGGCCACCGCGCTGGTGCACGGCAGCGGGTCCTTCACGCCTTCGCTGTGCGTGGCGGCGGCCACCTTGCTGATCGGTGCCTGGCTGTATTACCGCCTGACGCGCAGCCATCCGTTGCCACGCCAGAGCGCCTGAATGAAAAACGCCCGCGACATCCATTGTCGCGGGCGCACTCCTGCCGCATTGCCGATCAGCGGAACGCCGGTTCCGCAAAGCTGCGCAGCTTGCGGCTGTGGACCTGTTCGATACCATTGTTGCGCAACAGCTCCAGCGCGCGGATACCGATCTGCAGGTGCTGTGCCACGCGCTGCTCGTAGAAGGTATTGGCCATGCCGGGCAGCTTGATCTCGCCGTGCAGCGGCTTGTCCGACACGCATAGCAAGGTGCCATAAGGAACCCGGAAGCGGAAGCCGTTGGCCGCAACAGTGGCGCTTTCCATGTCCAGCGCAATGGCGCGACTCTGCGAAAAACGCAGCAGCGGCATGCGGTGGTCACGCAACTCCCAGTTGCGATCATCGACCGAGGCCACGGTACCGGTGCGCATGATGCGCTTCAATTCATAACCTTCCAGCCGGGTGATGCTGGCCACTGCATCCTGCAGCGCCAGTTGCACTTCGGCCAGCGCCGGAATCGGCACCCACAGCGGCAGGTCGTCATCGAGCACGTGGTCATCGCGTACATAGGCGTGCGCCAGCACATAATCCCCCATCCGCTGCGACGCCGACAGCCCGGCGCAATGTCCCAGCATCAGCCAGCCGTGCGGACGCAGCACCGCCACGTGGTCGGTGACCGTCTTGGCATTGGAAGGACCGACACCGATGTTGACCAGCGTGATACCACTGCCATCGGCCCGCTGCAGGTGATAGGCCGGCATCTGCGGCTGGCGTGCCGGTGCCACGCCGGAAGCGGCACGCGTCTCCAGGCCCTCCTGGTTGGCGCTCCAGGTGGTGACATTGCCGGGCTCCACGAAAGCGGTGTACTGACGCCGATAGGCCAGCTCCTCCGGATCGTCGGTCGGCTCCATCAGGCGCCGTCCGAGGCGCACGAACTCATCGACGTAGAAGGCATAGTTGGTGAACAGCACATAGCGCTGGAACTGGTCCGGCGAGGTCGCCGTGTAATGGCGCAGGCGATGCAGTGAATAGTCGATGCGCGGCCCGGTGAACAAGGCCAGCGGATGCACACCCTCGCGCCAGGCGCCGTTGTCCACCTCGTAGCTACCGTTGGCGATGCGATCGTCCATGGTCGCCAGGTCCGGCAGATCGAAGTAGTCGGGCAAGGTACGCAGGTGCTCAGGGTCGAGACTGCCCTCGACGTGTATGCCCTCGGGGAAGGCGAAATGTACCGGAATGGGCATGTCGCTCACACCGATTTCCAGTGGCACCTCATGGTTCTGCAGCACCAGCTTGAACTGCGCCAGCAGGTACTGGTGGAACAACTGCGGTCGCGTCAGCGTGGTCTCGTAACAGCCAGGGCCGGCCACGAAGCCGAAGGACTGGCGGGTATCGGTATGGGTGGATTTTTCGGTGGTGATGCGCACGAAGGGATAGCAGGCGCGCACCCGCTGCGACATGCCCTGCCCGCTGGAGAACTGGCGGAAGGCATCGCGCAGGATGGCGGTGTTGTGCTCATAGATCTCCAGCACGCGTGCGTAGGCGGCTTCGGGATTGGTGAATTTTTCTGTGGCAAACATCGTGTTCTCCATCATTGCCGCGCGCCGCGCCGGTGTGGGGTCGAACTGCGCTGGAGCGGCGCGGCCGGTCTGGCCGGTCATTCATCGAAACAACTTGTGCGCAGCACCATCTTACCTGAGAGCGGCGCGTTTCATGCAGCACGCAGCAGGCTGCGATGAGGCGGCACAACGGCCGGCTTGTCCGCCTTTCCGACCGGCGCATTCGGTGATATCTTCCAAGCTCTTCGCTGCGGTTTACTTAATTTCCCCCGTCATCCCCCGACCTTTGCCGCAGACCTGCGGCACGTGTGTACAGCGATCCGTCAGCGCGCTGTCAGTTGCGAGTCATTCTGCCCGCCTGACAACCTTCAAAGCAGCCATTTTGCACGAAACTTGCATTCCATCCCCTCACAAAGCCTTTTGCGATGCGGCTTTCTCACCGCGTAAAAAATCCTTTGATCGTCACGCGAGCCGGTGCTATCGTGTCGGCGCTTTTGCCGTGATGACAATACGCAGCCAGCCTGTGTCCTTCCCGGTGAAGCAAGCCAATAAAACTAACAAAAATCCGCTCAGAGAAATCCGTACAACCACAGCTACCGAGGTACACATGCTCATCAGAAAATTCTTCCAGCAGATGCTGGTCCTGCTCTGCCTGGCCGCAGCCGCCGCTGCACAGGCCCAAACCCTGCCCAACGTGGTCATCCTGGCCACCGGCGGCACCATCGCCGGCACCGGCGCCACCAGTACCACCACGGTTGGCTACACCGCCGCCAAGGTCGGCGTGGATGCGCTCATCGCCGCTGTCCCTGAACTCAAGAAGGTCGCCAACGTGCGCGGCGAGCAGGTCATGCAGATCGCCAGCGAGAACATGAACAACGACGCCTGGCTCAAGCTGGCCAAGCGCGTCAACACTCTGCTGGCACAGAGCGACGTCGACGGTATCGTGATCACCCACGGCACCGACACCATCGAAGAAACCGCCTACTTCCTCGACCTGGTGGTCAAGAGCAAGAAGCCAGTGGTGATCGTGGGCGCCATGCGTCCGTCCACCGCCATCAGCGCCGATGGTCCGATCAACCTGTACAACGCCGTGCTGCTGGCCGGCTCCAAGGAAGCCGTCGGCAAGGGCGTGCTGGTGACCCTGAACGACCAGATCAACGCCGGTCGTGAAGTCACCAAGACCAACACCTCCACGATGGACACCTTCAAGACGCCGGAACTGGGCTTCCTGGGTTACATCCAGGGTAGCAAGCCCTACTTCTACCGCCAGTCCACCCGCAAGAACACGGTCGACACCCCGTTCGACATCATGAACCTGGACAAGCTGCCGCAAGTGGACATCGTCTATGGCTACGCCAACATGAACCCGATCGCGCTCAACGCCTTCGTCGCTGCAGGTGCGCAAGGCATCATCCACGCCGGCGTGGGTGATGGCAGCCTGAACAACACCGTGCTGCCGTCCCTGAGCGAAGCACGCAAGAAGGGCGTGGTCATCGTGCGTTCCAGCCGCGTCGGCCAGGGCATCGTGGCGCGCAATGGCGAAGCTGACGACGACAAGCTGGACTTCGTCGTCTCCGACACCCTGAACCCGCAGAAGGCGCGCATCCTGCTGATGCTGGCCTTGACCAAGACCACCGACAGCAAGGAAATCCAGAAGATGTTCTGGGAATACTGATCCGGCCTGCGGCGTCAGTCTTACGCATTACTGCACTACCCGCCCGCTGCCCGCCCTGTGCGCAGCGGGCTTTTTCTTGGCCGGAACCAAGCTCGTCAGGCAAGACTCTGTAGAGTTTCCAAAGAGATCGGAGAACCGCCCATGCCCAGCCGCCGACATTTCCTTACCGCCTCCGGCGCAGCCGCCGCACTGGCCGCCCTGGGCCTGCCACCACAGGCGCTGGCCGCGCAGTCCATGAAGATGGGCCCGGCCCAGACCTTCAGCTTCGACCAGCTCATCACGCGCGCCCGCGACATGGCCAGGACGCCCTACCAGGCGCCGCCGGCGGTGCCCGCCGCGGTGCTGGACCAGATCGACTACGAAGCCCACGGCAAGATCCATTTCAAGTCCGATTACGCCGTCTTCGCCGACGGTCCTGGCCCGTTCCCGCTGACCTTCTTCCATCTCGGCAAGTTCTTCCGCGTCCCGGTGCGCATGTTCGTGCTGGATGGCCCGGGTAATGCATCCGCCCCAGGCTCCACTCCCACTCCCACGCCCACCCGTGCCCGCGAACTGCTGTATCGCGACGACTACTTCGACATGCCGGCCGACAGCCCGGCCCACCGCCTCCCGGCCGGCAGCGGCTTTGCCGGCTTCCGCTTCCAGGAAAGCCGCCTGACCGACCAGCAGGCCAAGGACTGGCGCACGAACGACTGGGTGGCTTTCCTCGGCGCGTCCTACTTCCGCGCCATCGGCGACCTCTATCAATATGGCCTGTCGGCACGCGGCATTGCCATCGACGTCGCACAAGCCGACCGCCCCGAGGAATTCCCCGATTTCACGCAATTCTTCTTCGAGCCACCTGTACCGGGCAGCGATACCGTCGTGGTCTATGCCCTGCTGGATGGCCCCAGCATCACCGGCGCCTATCGCTTCACTCTGCAGCGCGGTGCCGGCGTAACCATGGAGGTGGACAAGGCACTGTTCCTGCGCCGCGACGTCGCGCGCCTGGGCCTGGCACCGCTGACCTCGATGTACTGGTTCTCCGAAACCGTGAAGGGTAGCGGCGTGGACTGGCGACCTGAGGTGCATGACTCGGACGGCCTGGCGATCTGGACCGGTGCCGGCGAACACCTCTGGCGGCCCCTGAACAATCCGCCCCGCACCAGCGCCTCGGCCTTCGCCGACCAGCAGCTGCGCGGCTTCGGTCTGTTGCAGCGCGACCGCAATGTCGACCATTACCTGGACGGCGTGCATTACGAGCGCCGCCCCAGCCTGTGGGTGGAACCGCAAGGGGACTGGGGCCAGGGCGAGGTACAACTGATCGAACTGCGCACCGATGACGAAATCCACGACAACATCGTCGCCATGTGGGTGCCGAAAACTCCTGCGCGGGCCGGCGCCAGCTATCGGCTGCGTTACCGCCTCCACTGGCAGCAGGAAGAGCCCTTCCCGACGGCGCTGGCGCGCTGCGTGGCGACCCGCCTGGGACGCGGCGGCCAGCCCGGCCAGGCACGCCCGGCGCAGGTCCGCAAGTTCATGGTCGAGTTCAAGGGCAAGCCGCTGGAAGGCCTGCCCTTCGGCGTGAAACCGGAAGCCGTCATCACCGCCTCCAGAGGCAACATTTCCTATGTCTACACCGAGGCCCTGCCCAACGACGTACCCGGCCACTGGCGCGCCCAGTTCGACCTGACGGCAGCGGGCGAGGAACCGGTCGAACTGCGTCTATTCCTGCGACACGACGGACAGGCACTCAGCGAGACCTGGCTGTTCCAGTACCATCCCTTCACTTCCAGGGAAGTGTATTGAGACAGTTTTTTCCTTTCCAAGAAAAAAGATTTGTACTTTTCAGAAAAGCTCCTTATAATCTCGTTCTTTCGCGGCTGTAGCTCAGCTGGATAGAGTACTTGGCTACGAACCAAGGGGTCGTGGGTTCGATTCCTGCCAGCCGCACCATATGTAGTAAAAAAAGGGTCCATCGCAAGATGGGCCCTTTTTTGTTTCTTTTATTGTTTCTCTTTTTGTTGATCCTTCCCGGGCAGCACCTCGCTGCTGCAACCTGCTGCAACCGGTCCCAGCTCAGCCACAATCTCTCCCGCTCACCGACGAGCGTTTGCGCCATCGTCCGACATGCGCGGCCCAGCCAGCTGGAGATAATCAATGCTCCGTTCATTCTCTGGAGGAGCCGCCGTGAAAAAGACTTCCCTGTTCATGCTCGCTGCAGGTTCGCTGGCCATGCTGGCCTGCGCCAAGCCGGTAAAGCGCCAGTTCGACGAAATCAACCGACGCCGGATGGCCGAGGCCGAAGGAAAAAGCGAGACCGAATCCGGCATGCCCAGCGTCATGGGTGAGCAGGACATGCAACCCGTCGCGCAAGAAAGCAGCATGGTGGCGGATGGCACGCAACAGCATGTCCCTGCGCCCGTCAGCACCACATCGGTTCAGCCGCTGGAGCAGCCGCCACGCAAGGATGGGGATTTCGCGCCGCCGGTGGGTGCCTGAGCGTTTCCGTTTCTCGCGGCGCACCTCGCCGCCTTCCATGGATGTATCACCACGGAAGAAAGCGGCCGAACATGCTGCACGACTTCAGTGCTCTCCGCGCGCCCGCCTCTCTCTCTGAGTCTGCCCCAGCACCAGCACAAAGAACACCGGCACGAACAACACCGCCAGCACCGTGGCAGTGACCATGCCGCCGAATACGCCGGTGCCGATCGCGCGTTGGGTCTCCGCACTGGCGCCTGAGGCCAGCATCAGCGGTACCACACCCAGCGCAAAGGCCAGCGAGGTCATCAGGATGGGACGCAAACGCAGCACGGCCGCCCGGATCGCCGCGTCCGCCAGTCCCGCGCCCTCGGCCCGCAGCTGCCGCGCAAACTCCACGATGAGGATGGCATTCTTGGCAGACAGGCCGATGACGGTGATCAGACCCACCTTGAAGAAGACGTCATTGGGCATCTCCCGCAACATCACCGCCGCCACTGCACCGACCAGCCCCAGCGGCACCACCAGCATGACCGACAACGGAATACGCCAGCTCTCGTACAGGGCGGCCAGCACCAGGAACACCACCAGCATGGACAAGGCCATCAGCATCGGTGCCTGCGCCGCTGACAGACGCTCCAGCAGGGATTGGCCAGTCCACGCCACGGCGAAACCAGGCGGGAGCTGCCGGGCCAGGCGCTCCATCTCGGCCATGGCCTCGCCACTGGCCACGCCAGCTGCGGCGCTGCCGGCAATGCGTACTGCAGGAAAGCCCTGGTAGCGCTGCAGCTGCGTCGGCTGTTCTTGCCAGGATGCCTTCACGACTTCACCCAACGGCAGCATCCCGCCATTCTGGTTGCGGACGTACAGCTTCATCACGTCCTCGATCTGCATGCGCGCACCAGCCTCGGCCTGCAGGATGACCTGTTGCATGCGGCCGGCATTGGGGAAGTCATTGATGTAGAAGGAGCCCATGGCCGCCGACAGTGTATCGCTGATGCTGGCGAAGGAAACCCCGAATGCGGCCGCCTTGTGACGGTCGATATCGAGCTGCAGGCTGGCTCCCGGCGGCAATCCGTCTGAATAGACGCCGGCCAGCTTGTCGCTCCTGGCCGCCAGCGCCAGCAATTGCGCTTCGGCAGCCTTGAGGGCGGCATAACCCTGATTGGCGCGATCCTGCAGACGCATGGCGAAACCGGAGGAGTTCCCCAGCTCTTCGATGGCCGGTGGTAGCAGGCTCATCACCATGCCATCGACGCTGCGTTCCATGGCGCCCTGGGCGGCGATGGCTTCGGCGGTAGCGGTGGAACCCTTGCGTTGCTTCCAGTCCTTGAGTTCGGTAAAGGCCATGGCCGCGTTCGGGCCGGAGCCGGAAAATCCGAATCCCAGTACCGAAAGGTTGGCGCCGATATCCTCGCGGGTCTGCAGGTAACGCTCGAACTGATCGACGGCACGGCCAGTGCGCTCGCTGGTGGCATCGGCCGGCAACTGGAAGGAGGTCATGAAGTAACCCTGATCCTCTTCTGGCAGGAAAGCCGAGGGCAAGGCCCGCAAACCGAGCACCAGCAGTAGGCACAGCGCCACGTACATCAGCATCATGCGCAGCCCTCGTGCGATCAGGCGCGCCAATGCGGATTCATAGCGTGCGGTGAGACGATGGAAGGCCCGGTTGAACGCCCCAAAGAAGCCGCGCTTTTCATGATGCCCCGGTGCCACCGGCTTGAGCAGGGTGGCGCACAAGGCAGGCGTCAGGCTCAGCGCCAGCAAGGCCGAGAACAGGATGGACACGGCCATGGCCAGCGCGAACTGGCGATAGATCACGCCCACCGAGCCCCCTGCCAGCGCCATCGGAATGAAGACTGCGGTCAGTACCAGCGTGATGCCGACGATGGCCCCGGTAATCTCGCGCATGGCCTTGATGGTGGCCTCGCGTGGCGCCAGACCTTCCTGCGCCATGATGCGCTCCACATTTTCCACCACCACGATGGCGTCATCGACAATGATGCCGATGGCCAGCACCATCCCGAACATGGTGAGCACATTGACCGAATAGCCGGCCACCAGCATCACCGCCAGCGTACCCAAAAGCGCAATGGGCGCGACGATGGCCGGGATGACGGTATAGCGCACGTTCTGCAGGAACAGGTACATCACAAGGAACACCAGCACCATGGCCTCGATCAGGGTCTGCACCACCTTCTGGATGGAGACCTTGACGAAGGGCGCGGTGTTATAGGGCAGAGAGAACGCCATACCTGCCGGCAGGCTGGGGCGCAGTTCTTCCATGCGTGCCTGGATGGCGGCCGCGGTGCGCACCGCATTGGCACCCGGAGCGAGCTGCACCGCCGCCACGCCGGCAGGCTTGCCGTCTTCGCGATTGGAGAAGGCGTAGGATTGCGCCCCCAGTTCCACCCGCGCCACATCCCCCAGCAACACGCGCGAACCATCGGTCTTTGCCTTGAGCACGATGGCGGCAAACTGCGCCGGCGACTGCAATTGCCCCTGTACCGTGAGCGGCACGGCGATCTGCTGGCCCGGCACGGCAGGCGAATCCCCCAGGCGACCGGGTGCGATCTGTGCATTCTGCTGGCTCACTGCAGTACTGATGTCGGTAACGGTCAGGCCGAAGGCATTGAGCTTGAAGGGATCGATCCAGATGCGCATGGCCTGCTCGGCACCGAACAGCTGGACACGTCCGACGCCTTCCACGCGGCGCAATTCCTCCACGATATTGCGTGCCAGATAGTCGCTCAGTCGGACTTCGTCGTAGCGGCCATCGGTCGAGGTCAGGCTTACCATCAGGAGGAAGCCCGAAGCCGCAGATTCCACCGTCACGCCATTCTGGCGCACGGTCTGCGGCAGCCGCGCTTCGATGGCCTTGAGCTTGTTCTGCACATCCACCTGGGCCAGTTCCGGATCGGTACCGGGCTTGAAGGTAACGCTGATCTGGGCGCTGCCCGAGGTATCGGCGGAGGACTCGAAATAGAGCAGGTTCTTGACGCCCGACAGTTCGCGTTCGATCAGGCTGATCACGCCATCGTTCATGGTCTGAGGCGTTGCACCCGGATAGGTGGCGTTGATCGAGACCGTGGGCGGCGCCACCGAGGGATAGCGCGCAATGGGCAACTGGCTCATGGCAATCACGCCAAACAGCACGATGAACAGGGCGACCACCCAGGCGAAGATGGGACGGTCGATAAAGAAGCGGGGCATGCAAGAACTCCATCAGTCTGGCTCGGTAGCTGACGGCAGGCTTAACGACAACGGCATTTTTGCCGTGCCACGCCAGCCGACAGTACAATCGCGAGCGAAGGCGGAGTCTGGGCGATGAGCGTGAGGATTGCGCGATACAACGATGGAGTTTCGATGGAGAAGGAAAGATGCCGACAGCACCGCATAGCGTGAGCGAACCGGGCCTGGCGCCCGCGGCGCCGGCCACCGGCGCGCTGGTACTGATCGCCGAGGACGCGCCCGAGATCGCTGACATCCTGGCCGCCTACCTGGCCCGCAGCGGCATACGCAGCGTGCATGCGGGCGACGGCGTACGGGCGCTGGAGCTGCATCTCGCCCACAAACCGGATCTGGTGCTGCTGGACATCCAGATGCCGCAGCTCAATGGCTGGCAGGTGCTGGCGCAGATTCGCCAGCGTGACCAGACTCCAGTCATCATGCTCACCGCCCTGGACCAGGACGTGGACAAGCTCACCGGCCTGCGCATCGGCGCAGACGACTACGTGGTCAAGCCCTTCAATCCGGCCGAGGTGGTGGCCCGGGTCGAGGCAGTCCTGCGCCGCAGCCAGCCACGTGATGAGCGCGATGACCGGCGCATCCTGCGGGTCCCGCCCTTCGTGATCGACTTCGAGCAGCACGAGGCCGTGGCCGAGATTGACGGGACTTCGCATGCGCTGGTGCTCACGCTCACCGAATTCAAGCTGCTGGCGCAACTGGCGCGCTCGCCACGGCGCGTGTTCAGTCGCGCCGAACTGCTGGCCTCCTGCCTGCCGGAGGGCGATACGCTGGAGCGCACCGTCGACAGCCATGTCAGCAAACTGCGCAAGAAACTGGAAGACCTGGGCATCGCCGGTATCCCGGTCAGCATTCGCGGGGTGGGTTATCGTTTCCAGCAAGGTAGCTGATACCGTGGAGGCGCACTCGTGAAGCCCGGCGTCGATCTACTGGCACTATGGCGCGGCAAGGGCCTGGCACGGCAGATCATCAGTTCGGTGGCGATCCTGGCGCTGACCATCATGCTGATGGTCTTGCTGGGCTCGTATGCCTTCTATTCGACCATGTTCATCTTCCTGCCCAGCGCCCTGTCGGCGCCGGACAGCTGGTTGCCCTCGCCGGCCGAGTGGGGCTGGATCGCCGGTACCACGCTGCTGGGCCTGGGAATTGCGATCTGGGTGGCCATGCGCCTGGCGCGCCGTATTCTGACGCCGCTCAATTCAGTGGCCACCAGCCTGCGCCGCGTGGCACAGGGCGATCTGGCGGCCCGGGCGGGAGCGCAACGACAGCCGCTGGATGAAGCCTCGCAGCTGATCAGCGACTTCAATGCCATGGCCGAGCGGCTGGAGCGGGTACAGCAGGAACGCATCTTCTGGAACGCCGCGATCGCCCACGAACTGCGCACGCCGGTGACCATCCTGCGCGGTCGATTGCAGGGTCTTTCCGATGGCGTGTTCCCGCCTGAACCGGCGCTCTTTTCCAGCCTGCTGGTGCAAGTCGAGGGACTGGCGCGGTTGATCGAGGACTTGCGCATCGTCGGCCTGGCCGAAAGTGGACACCTGCGCATACAGCTGCAGCAGGTGGACCTGCAACAGGAAATCGGCACCGTGCTGACGGCCTGCGAATCGGCGCTACAGGACAAGGGATTCGCCGTCACGCTCGAAATCGCACTGCAGCGCACGGTCTGCGATCCGGTGCGCATCCGCCAGGCACTGCTGGCGTTGCTGGAGAATGTCCTGCAGCACGCCGCGCCCGGCCGCTTGCGCATCAGCACCGCGAGCAGCGCGGACCAACATTGCCTGCGCGTGGAGGACTGCGGCCCGGGCCTGGCGGCTACCGATGCGGCGATGATCTTCGACGCCTTTCAGCGTGGCCCGCGCAGCGACGACGCCCAGCACCGTGGCAGCGGCCTGGGGCTGGCAGTGGTCAGGGCTATTGCCAGCGCGCATCACGGTACCGCCGACTGCCGGCCCTCGCCACTGGGCGGCACCTGCTTTGAAGTCCGCTGGCCTCATTGAGCATTGATGTGTATATTTTCCCCAGCAGGACGCATGAAGCGAAGTTCACAATAAATTCAGCGGACCACGGGGGGACCCCATGCGCAGACCGAACTCGATGTCGATACTCGCCATCAGCTTGCTGCTTTGCTCGCTGGCGGCATCGGCGTGGTCGGAGACCCTGACGACCATCACGCTGGGCTTCACCGGCCGCCTTTCCGAACCGATTACGCAGAGCGCCCTGCAGGGTGCGCAACTGGCCATCGACGACGCCAACGCGATGGCCATTCGGCGTCGCTCGCCACTGCGCTTGCAACTGCTGCCGCAGGATGACCACGGCAACGAAAATTTCGCCATCAACATCGCCCGTTATTACATCAAGGAAAACGTGGCCGGCGTCGTCGGCCCGTGGAGCAGCGATGCTGCATTGGCCACCGCCGCAATCTACGAAAACGCAGGCATCCCGCAGATCGGATTTACCGCCACCAGCAGCCAGTGGACCAGCATGGGCCACCGCATGCCGTTCCGGGTGGTCGGTGGCACGCGGGAACTGTCCTCCGCATTGGCCGAGGTTGCCAGCCGCTCGCTGGCGGGGCAGCGGGTCTTCGTGATCCAGAACGATTCGGCCTACAGCAATGCCTTGGCCGATGCAGTGATGGAAAGGCTGGCCGCGACGGCGCCAGGCATCGCGCTGGGGCGCATCCAGGTCGCGCGTCGGACCACCGACTTCCATGTGGCGATGCAGGCGGCGATGCAGCATGACGCTGATGTGATCGTGTTCCTGGCCCTCTACCCGCAGGCGCGCGCATTCATCGATGCCGCCCGCCGTTCGGGATCAAAAGCACGCATTCTGCTCACGGGAGGTGCCAGCAACCTGGAGCTGGCATCGCAGCCCGAACCACGGCTGCATGTGCTGGAATTCGAAATCGCACGGGACTATTGTCCGCAATGGAAAAAGGTCGCCCAAGCCTATCGCAGCAAATTCGATGCCGCGCCGACCACCTACTCCTTCTATGCCTATGATGCGGCCAGCGTACTTGGTGCGGCCATCCTGCAGACCGGCAGCGGCGATGGCCGCAGGATCGCGGTGGCGTTACACCAGTTGCGTCATCCCGGACTGCATGGACTGATCAGCTTTGCCCCCAACGGAGCAAGGGCCAATCCGCGCTATACCCTGTTCCGGCATGACGGCCGCTGGCAACCGGTGGAATTCTTCCCGGCTGGCAGCGGCCGTCATGAGCCTTGCGTGTGATGCCTGCCATCACGCACCCAGCAGGCGCGACATGGTTTCCGAAGGCCGACAGCGCGTGTCAGGACGGCTGGACAAGACCTCAAAATCTAATCCGGCGCCCGATGAATGAGCCTTTCCGATGCTGCCATACGTCGCTTGAGGAAGGCCCATAACAGTAACAATAGTGACACACCTATGAGAGTCATTATCCGGGCAGGCCACAGATGTGGTGCGGTGAATTGTTCCTCCATTCGGTAATTACCCGCAGGCAGTTGCCACGCTCTAAATCCGCCCGCCTCCAGGGCCGTCAATTGAATCGGCTTATCCGCAGATTGGCAATCGATGCACTGTAGCGTGGCGGCCCAACCGTCCCAGAAAATTTCGTTTTCGACCACAAGAGCTGGCTCTGCCAGACTAAAGTGGAACTCTTCACTAGAAGTGCCGCTTTTAATGCAGGTAGCGTCGACGCGGACGGCGCTGCTCAGGTCCAGCGTTCCAGCTTGTGAAGATGGGCGGCCCGGCAATGCCATCATCGTCCACTCTTTTTGCGCAAAATTGCGGCTAACGTCCGACTTGAGTATGGCCACGTGTCGAGCGAGCTTAAGGGGTCCCGAATAGTCACGCATGAAATACTGACCGGTGTAATAGCCGTTCCACGGGAATACTTCTTCGTTATGGGAAACCTCCCTGCGCGCCGTTCGGCATTGTTCCGAACGGAGGGCAGCCATCAGCTGCGACCTCGTTTCCGAGAACTTTCCTGCATGGGCTTCGACCCATGGAACACCATCATTCGGGTGCGCCAGGAAATAACGCTGGTCCCAATGCACCCCGCTCCAATTGAACACGCTGGCTGCTGCCATCAGGACAGGTAGCAGCCAGCGCCCAGGCCCCGGCAAGAGCCACAGCGCTACCGCAGCCAAACCGAACGGCAAGGATAGTGCCACCAGAACCGGTAACTGACCGTGCGCCGGTACGGTATAGAGATACCAGACGTATCTGGCGCCTAGCAGCAGCAATCCCAGGCCCGCCAAGTGCGGAAGAAACACGCGAATGCGGGCGCTGAGAGGGGCAAGAATCAAAAGTGCGATGACGAGCAACAGCAAACTTCTTGTGGACAATAGCACCACGCCGAACAGATAGTTCAGCGCCAGAAGAAATAAGGCCCCCACCGCGACCAGGCCGGACACGAACATCCACTGTCCGGGCCAGGAGGGAATACACCTGACCAACATCAGCAAAGATATTGCAGCGATGGCACAAATCGCTTGAACGACATATTCCATATGCCATAGGGTCCAGTCGGCAATGGCAAGCTCGTCGAAGAAATAGGTCCCGCCAATCAAGAGGAGTGCCACGGGCAGCAGTGGCAGCATTCGACGTGCCTGCGCTCGGGTATCCTGCAACGCGGCGCATGCCACCAGAACGATCGCTAAACCGATGATGCCGCGATAATCGGCCATCACGAAGCGGCTGACCCCCAGCGGCGGAATCAGTCTGGCCAGCAATGGATGTAGCAAACCACTGGCGATCAGAATGGCTAGCACCATCGACACCACTGGCCACTTCATCATGGGTCGCCAGCGCAATAGACCTAGCAGAAAAAGAGTTATCGCGGGAATCCCTACAAATACCGAACGCATCGATTGATCATGGTGCAACAAGCGATCATTGGTAATTGGGAAGATCAGCGATAGCATATCGCTCGTCACCAGATAGTCGTACTGCATGCTACCGACCTCGACGGATCGCGCGATTTCCCGTGCATCCAGAAAGGCCGGGAGTAGCGTCAACCCGGAAAGCAAGGTACCAACCAGCATGGCCGACCCGATGAGAAGCCCGACAGTACCTACCTCCTTTTCAAGGAGCGTCCTGACCAGGGTGACACTACCAAGCACGAAAAAGACCGCTAGCGTCGCGCCAGGATAAGCGCCTGTCCATTGCATGAATATCCAGAGCGGCAGCAGCACTATTGCTATCCAGTTTAGCCTGGACATGGCACGCCAGTTCATGAACACAGGCATGCACAACCATGGCAGAAAAGCGAAAGAACGGATGATGTCAGGGTGCTGCGCATTGGAGTAGAAACCGCCAAATCCCTGATAGAACACACCCGCGAGGATGGCCTGCCACCACTTCATTCCGCAAGTCGGTGCACAAACGGCAGCACCTACCGCACCCAGATATACATGGGCAATCTGCAGCAGCTTCGCCACTTCGAAGCTATAGGCCACGCCTAACCAAGAGAGCAAGCGGATGGGCAGATAGTCAAACCCGCTTTGCAGGTTCATGTAAGTAGGGTAGCCCATGCCCTGGAAAGGAATCCAGGAGGTATCCTTACCCACCCTTGCGACCTCGACCAGGTAATAAGGTACTGCCTGGTAAGTCAGCAGAAAATCGTTAGGAAAAATGCCGTTAGCGGAAAAGTGACGCCAGAAGTACAAGCCATTCTGTAACGCTAGGATCACCAGCATCAGCAACCATGGCAACACCACTCTTGCCGTCCGCCCGCTACCCGCCCGCCGCAATGCCTCACGAATCCTGATAAGGTGGTGATGGGCATTGATCAGCATGAGGACGATAGAGAAGGTAGTGATTGGAACAAGCAGTCATCCCATCCGGAGCAGGCCGGGATCACCCACCGGCATTCGCCTTGTGTAACAAGATGAGCTTGGAAAGAAGATATGTCATCGGCAGCACGGCTGCGGTGACCAACAAAGGCGCCCAGTTGCTTGAGATACCCAATGATTCCACCAGTACGTGGAGAAGTAGTGCACTGGCGATGTACTGGGCACCGTATACCAGCGGAAAGGCGAGAAAACGTCGCCAGGAAAGTGGTACGCGGAATACCAGTAGCGAATTGAGAAGATAGGAAAACACCACACCGGCTACATAAGCGAGCAAATATGCTTGCTGGTACGGGAGAAGCAGCTTCAGCACGAGATAAGTCGCATAGCTGAATCCGGTATTGATCAGGCCACCGATTAAGAACTTGATCCAGTATTTGCCACGTGGGATCAAGATATCTCGTCCTTCGGTGAGACCGTCTGCAAAAAACTCTCATAATCGCGAATGTAATCCTGGGCATCGTAGCTATCGGACGCGAACACCAGCAAGACTGCATCGCTGGAATACTTGTACTGGGTTCCCCAGGTCAGGGGCGGCAAATAAATGCCCAGATCCGGCGAATCTAGCAGCACCTCGATGCGGGAGCGGCCATCGTCAGCCACCACCGAACAGCTACCTTTCACGCAGATCAGGAACTGGCGGCACTTATGATGGGCGTGCTCGCCCCGAGTCTTTTCACTCGGGACGTTGTAAACCAGAAAATAGCGGCTGGGAACGAAGGGAATGTCCACCGGGAACTCGCCCACTGACAAGTCACCACGAATGTCTGAAACCTGTTTAAGCCGGTGAAGCGTCACACCCTTGACGTCTAGCGCGACAACTCGGTCCCTCTCTGAAGGCATCTCGACCCGGTCTTCCTCGCGGGGTTGCTCGCCAGCATCGACATAGCCGGTGATACGCGCCGGGCAGCCAGTAACGACAGCATAAGGCGGGACCGACTTGGTGACTACCGCACCTGCCCCGACCAGGGCGCCACGACCGATATGCACGCCTGGCAGGATCGTGGCACCGCCACCGATGGAGGCGCCGCGTTCCAGCGTGGTTTCGACAAAGCGCTCGGGATAGACTTTGGAGCGCGGGAACTTGTCGTTGGTGAAAGTTACGTTGGGGCCGATAAACACATCGTCCTCGACCCGGATGCCGTCCCATAAGTAAACGCCAGACTTAATTGTGACGCGATCTCCAATGGTGACATCGTTTTCGATGAAACAATGGGCGTTGATGTTCACGTCCCTGCCGATCCTGGCTCCTGCAAGGATTACCACATATTGCCATATGGTGGTATCTGTACCGATTTGGCTTGTCTGTACATCGGCGCTGGGATGGATTTTCATTTGGCATCCTGGTCTTGGGAGGCGTGCGGCGAAACGAGATGGCGCGCTATGATAGCCAGGGGACGCTTCTTGGTGTTTTCATAAGCGCGCCAAGCATAGGTGCCAACAATGCCTATTCCCAGAGTATTGAGCGCGCCGAAGAACAGCACGGCGATGATAATGGTGGCGTAGCCGGGAACTGTGATGCTCCCCAGCAGGTGACCAACCATCACCATCAAGGCCAGCAACACAGAAAAAATACAGCCAGTGAGGCCGAGCCGAACCAGCAAACGCACCGGATAGTCAGTGAAGGCAAAGATGCTGTCGAGCATGTAATCGACCTTCTTCTTGAAAGTCCAGCCGGACACTCCTTCTTGCCTTTCAAGTCGTTTGTACTCGAAAAGTTTCCGACGAAAACCCAGCCAGAAAATCAGCGCCACCAAGGACGACCTCGACTCTTCCAATCGCAGCAACTGGTCGCGGAAGACGCGATTGCATCCGAAGATGTCCACGCCACCCGGCGGCATCTCCGGCAACACCAGCTTGCGATACAAAGACCAGAAAACGTGAGAGGGAATGCGCGAGGACAGGGGATCCTCACGTGCAGCCCTGTTACCGAGGGCAACGTCGCACTCATCGGTGGCCAGTGAGGCGAAGAAGGACAACAGCAACTCGGGGGGCTCTTGCAGATCGGCGGCCATAACTGCGAAGAACTCCCCTTTGGCGATGCTCAAACCACTGCGAATTGCGGCAAACGAACCAAAATTACGGGAGTGCCCCACCAGTTGCGCGCTGAAAGGTAGCTCGGGCAATCGCTGTTCCAGCAACATGAATGAGCGATCAGGACTGCCATCGACTACGAACACGACCTCGAGACTATGCTCAAGCTGAGTATCGAGATCAGCCAGTGCGGTCAGCAAACGAGGAATGGATTCCTCGTTTTTATAGACCGGAATGATGACGGAGTACTTCAGGCTACCCATGCGTTGATTCCATCAATCACGAGGTCCACCTGTTCATCGGTCATCTCCGGATAGCAGGGCAAGGTCAGGATATCGGTGGCCAATTGCTCCGTATCAGGCAAGGAAACTTCCGAATAGGTCGCACCAAAGACTGGCTGACGATGGTCCGGCAGGGGGTAGTGGATCTCGGCGGCAATGTCCAGTCCGCGCAAATGGGCGCGCAGAGCATCGCGTTCGGGGCAGCGGACGACAAAAAGGTGCGCAACGTAATCTTCGCCAGTCCACGACGGCAGGCTGACCCTGGGATGCTTGATAGCATCGGAGTAGCGCTGTGCAATGTGGCGGCGACGCGCATTGGTGGCATCTAGCAAAGGGAGGAATTCCGACAACACAGCCGCTTGCATCTCGTCAAGCCGACTATTGCGAGCGTGGGCACGGCTGACCTGATATTTCTGAGCCCAACCGTATTGACGCAGACTGCGGGCAACAGCGGCAACTTCGTCCGACGCTGTGGCGATGGCACCACCATCTCCAAGAGCACCGAGATTTTTGGTAGGGTAAAAACTGAAACTGGAGGCAGCACCGAAGCTTCCGACCTTGCGCCCGTTGATTCTGGCGCCATGCGCCTGAGCACAGTCTTCGAAGAGACGCACCCCGGCGGCGTTACACAGACGTGCGACTTCTTCAATATCGGCCACAGCACGCCCGTAGAGATGGGTGACTATTACCGCGTCTATTCCGAGCGCAATGACTCGTTCAACTTCCTCCAGGGCTACATTATGGGTATCCGGAGCGACATCCATAAAGCAAGGTTCAGCACCGATCGCCAGAATTGCCGTCGTGCTATACATGCCGGCATTGGCCACAGTTGCAATTTTGCTTCCCTTTTTCATACCGATGGCACGCAGGCCAAGTTCGATGGCGTCGGTGCCGTTGGCCACCGTAACGCAATGCGACAGCCCAAGGTAGGCAGAAAAAGCCTGCTCGAATTGCGCCACCTCAGGCCCTAGAACGAACCATCCTCGCGCGACCACGCGCTGCAAGGCCGCATTAATAAGCGCTTCATGAGCGCGAGTTCGCGCCAACAGGTCGTTGATGAGCATAGTGAGCCATGAAGAAAGACAATCCGGCAACTGAAGTCGAAATTCTTCCCCGACTGTAAAGTTTGCTTACAAATTGCCTACGAATTTAAACATTGGACTATATCACTGAGGCCTTGACAGAGAAAGTGGTCGCTAGTCCCTCCTGCAGCAATCCAGCGGCAGTCCCCGGAGTCCTCGTTGGCTGGCAGCGGCTTACGGCACCTTGACATTTGACCCGAGCATCACGCTCCGAGCAGACGCGACATGGTTTCAGCGAAAACGACGATGAGTCCGACGAGCATGGTGTTCTCCTTGTAGTAGTGGGCGATCAGCCGCCGAAGAGGCGGGACATGGTGTCAGCGAAAACGACGATCAGTCCGATGAGCATGGTGTTCTCCTTGTAGTAGTGGGCGATCAGCCGCCGAAGAGGCGGGACATGGTGTCAGCGAAGACGACGATGAGTCCGACGAGCATGGTGTTCTCCTTGTAGTAGTGGGCAATCAGCCGCCGAAGAGGCGGGACATGGTGTCAGCGAAAACGACGATGAGTCCGACGAGCATGGTGTTCTCCTTGTAGTAGCGGCCAATCAGCCGCCGAAGATGTGGGACATGGTTTCAGCGAAGGCGATGATGAGTCCGATAAGCATGGTGTTCTCCTTGATCTGGTGGGTTGGGGCCGATGCTGTTTGCTTCGGCTTGTTGTCATCATCGCGTTGAGCGGTTACCGCCACATTGCAGGTTTGCCCGTCCAGGTTTCAGTTGAAATCTGGGCCCATGAAAAAACCCCTCGCTGCGTAGGCAGACGAGGGGTTCGTCAGAAGAGCAAGGCCGCATTCGCAGCCTGCAGGAAACGGATCAGAAGGGAATATCGTCGTCCATGTCCGAGAAGTTCGGCGCCGGGCGCTGGGCCGGCTGCTGGCGCGGGGCGCCACCACCGCCACCACCCGCATTGCCGCCAGCGCTCTGGCGAGGTGCGCCGCCGCCGTAGCTGCCTGCACCGCCACCACCGCCGCCGTAGCCGCCTTCATCCATGCCACCACCACCGCCCGCGCCCTGGCGACCGCCCAGCATCTGCATGGTATCGGCGATGATTTCAGTGGTGTAGCGCTCCACGCCTTCCTTGTCCTGCCACTTGCGCGTCTGCAGGCGGCCTTCGACGTAGATCTGCGAGCCCTTCTTCAGGTACTGGCCGGCGATTTCAGCCAGCTTGCGATAGAAGGTGATGCGGTGCCACTCGGTGAGCTCCTTCTTTTCGCCGGAATTCTTGTCCTTCCAGCTCTCGGTCGTGGCGACGGCGATGTTGGTGACGGCTTCGCCGTTGGGCATGTAGCGTGTTTCCGGGTCGCGCCCCAGGTTGCCGACGATGATGACTTTATTGACCGATGCCATTGTTTCTCCTGAATACGTTTAGGCTGTTGCACCCGCCGCCGGCGCTGAACGGCGCGGCAGGTTTTTCATGTTAGCCGCGATTATAAGCCAGGTCAGGGTGAGCACAGCAGACAAGAGGAACACCGCGGAATTCCCCACATTTTGTTTAAGCCAGCCACCCAGGGCGCCGCCGCAGGACAAACCCAGCGCCTGCAGGGTGTTGTAGACGCCCAGCGCCGCGCCCTTGGCCGCTGGCGGGGCAATACGGGACACCAGCGAGGGCTGGGCGGCTTCCAGGATGTTGAAGGCGACGAAGAACAGGAACAGCAGGGTCACCAGCATCCAGAGACTTCCCAGCGGTTGGGACAACACCAGCCAGAAGCCCACCTGCACCAGCAGCATCAGGCTGATGGCGCCGACGAAGACCGGTTTCATGCACCCGTACTTCTCGGCCACGATGATCGGCGGCAGCATCAGCACGAAGGAGGCCAGAACCACCGGCAGATAGATCTTCCAGTGTTCGCCCAGTGGCAGGCCGGCCGATTGCACGAGCGCTGCCGGCACCACCAGGAACATGGCAACCTGGGTCAGGTGCAGCGTGAATACGCCCCAGTTCAGGCGCAGAAGTTCGGTCTGGCGCAGTACCTCGGCCAGCGACACCCGCCTGGCCTGTACCATCGGCGCCGCCGGTACCACCCATAGCACCACCGCGATGGCCAACAGGGAGAGCACGCCGGTCAGGCCGAAGATGCCACCCATGCCAATCGACTCGTAGAGCAGTGGTGAAGCCACCATCGAGACCGCGAAGGTTACCCCGATGGAGGCGCCCACCATGGCCATGGCCTTGGTGCGATGTTCCTCGCGGGTGGAATCGGCGATGAAGGCGGTGATGGCGGCAGAGATCGCGCCCGAACCCTGCAGCGCTCGTCCCACCAGCAGCCACATCACGCTCTGGGCACCGGCGGCCACGAAGGAGCCCAGCGCAAACAGCAACAGGCCGATGACGATGATGCGCTTGCGGCCATAGCGGTCGGAGGCAATCCCGTAGGGAATCTGTCCACAGGCCTGCGCCAGTCCATAGATGCCCAGGGCGATGCCGACCAGGGTATCGCTGTCGCCCCCGGGCAGGCTGTGGGCGTGCACGGCAAACACCGGCAACACCAGGAACAGGCCCAGCATGCGCAGGGAAAAGATCGAGGCCAGGGAAACGCTGGCACGCACCTCGGCGCGCGACATGCCGGTTTTCTCAGGCTGTGCGGATGAACTTGTGTCGTGGGACATACGTGTGACGTGTAGGGGCTGGCGTTGGCGGCTGCCCGGCCTTTCGTGAAACCGGGCTGTAGGACAAAGGCAGTATGGTAACAGCATAGTCCGGCGCCTCGGGAGCCCGCCTGACGAGCTCTGTACCGATCCAACGGGTTTAGCGCGCTTCCATGTGCTGCATCAATCCAACAATGCGCGGTCAGCAAACGGCGGAATGTAGCAAATCTTCACACCTTTCCTGACAAATACGTCATTTAGTTCAATGCTTATGCCAAAATGTCGACTTGCTCATTTTTTCTGCAGTGTCCTATAACAGCCGCCGACTTCCATTACCGGAAGATTTTCGCCAGGCAATAATCCTCGCCAAGAAAAATAAAGCAAGCACGCATCAAGGGGGGAGAAAACCCGATGCAGAGGATGGCGAAGAGCACCAGGCACTGCGCCAAGGCGCGTCGAGGATCACGTTTGTTGCCGCTCTGCTCCCAGGTTTTCTGTTTTTGAATTTTTCGCGGGCAGCGCAGGCGGCTCGCATCCGTATTCAGCATGTTCCTATTCGATTCGGTCTCTGAACGCAAGCCAGGGCCATCTCTTTCGACGACATCGGCACCGGTCTTGGGTCAGCACGCCCTGTCCTCGCGCATGGCCTGGCTGCTGCTGGTCCTGGCCGGCGCAGCCTGGCTGCTGCCGGGCATCTTCGGCCATGGGCCGTGGAAGCAGGACGAAACCTATTCCTTCGGCATGATCCATCACATGCTGACTTCGGGTGAGTATCTGGTGCCGACCAATGCCGGCCGGCCGTTCATGGAAAAGCCGCCGCTGTACTACTGGACGGCCGTGTTCCTGGCCAAGCTGCTGCATCCGCTGCTGCCGTACCACGAGGGTGCGCGCCTGGCCAGCGTGCTCTACAACCTGGTGACGCTGGTCTTCGTGGCGCGCATCGCCCAGATGGTGTGGAACCAGCGCAGCCTGATGAGCCTGCCGGTACTGGCGACGCTGGCGCTGTTCGCCGGTTCCCCCGGCATGGTCAAGCATGCCCATGACATGTTCACTGACGTGGCGCTGGTTACCGGCACCACCATGGCTACCTATGGCCTGCTGGCCATCGCCCTGAACCAGGAACGCCGTACGCCATCGTGGACCGCTGCGTTCTGGTTCGGCCTGGGTGTGGGAATCACCGAGATGAGCAAGGGCCTGTTCGTACCGCTGACCTTCGCGGCCACGGCACTGGTGCTGGGCTTGCTGGTGCAGTCGTGCCGTCACCGCACTTACTGGAAGATGGTGGGTCTGGCGGTGCTGGTATCACTGCCTTTCTTCGTGATCTGGCCGGCCCTGCTGGCGCAGCACTCGGTGCCACTGTTCATGGAATGGTTCTGGGATAACAACGTCGGCCGCTTCTTCGGCTTTTCGGTGAAGAAACTGGGCTCGGACAATGATCACACCGTGATCCTGCGGGCACTGGCCGGTTTCGCCCTGCCCGGCTCGCTACTGGCCTTGCTGGGCCTGGCCAGCGGCGACTGGCGCCAGGCCCGCAGTTCACGGGTCGCCATGCCGCTGGTCTTCGCTGCGATCAGCCTGGCCGTGCTGCAAAGCTCGGCCACGGCCCGCCAGTTGTATCTGCTGCCGGTGCTGCTGCCGCTGGCGATGCTGGGCGCGCGCGCCATCCCGCGTCTGCCGGACGCATTCAATATGGGTTGGGACTGGCTGGCGCGTGTGGCCTTCGGCCTGATGGCCGTGGGCATCTGGGCCATCTATGTCATCTCGACCTTGCCGGTCGAACATCATCACTGGATCGGGTTCATGGGCAAGTGGCTGCCGCTGGAATATGTCACTCCGATCCAGCCGCTGGCCTTGCTGGCGGCCGGCGCCATGAGCATCCTGTGGATCGCCTCGCTGGGTCTCTTGCAGCTGGCCGGCCAATGGCGTGGCGCGTTTTCCTGGTTTGGCGGCATCACGCTGATGTGGGGCCTGGCCTTCACGCTGCTGCTGCCGTGGGCCGACTACGGGAAAAGTTATGAGTTCGTCTACGCCGACCTGAATACCCGGCTCGCGCCCGCCTGGCATGCCGACGACTGCATGGCCAGCCAGAACCTGGGCGAATCGGAAGCACCGATGCTGTACTACTACACGGGCGTCCTGCACCAGCCCATCGACGCTACCGGAAGGACCGAATGCCGCTGGGTGATCCAGCAAACCCCTGGTGTCACCCACCGTCCCAAAGGTCACTGGACGCTGTTCTGGGAAGGGCGCCGCGATGGCGATGACGGACAGCTCTTCAAGGTCTGGCAGCGCGCCGGTTAAACATCGGTCGCTGTCCATCGGGCCCATCGCCCTGGGAATACGAGCCGGCCACGCGCCGGCTTTTTGCTGGCCGACGCATTCTGCAGAATGCCGGCGCCGACGATTTCCTGCGTCATTTGCGCTCCATCCGGGGCGCTTTTCCTACTGCCGCGCTTTCATTTCCCGGATGTGTTCCCACATGGGTCATCTGGCGCCGCCGGCCTGCCTGCCGGCCGTTCGCAGTCCTGTTATAGTTACATGTTGTCCCACCGCTGCTCCGCGCAAGGCGTCATTCCACGCGGCGGCAGGAAACCCCTAGCTGAAGGCATCCATGGAAGAAATTCGCATTCGCGGCGCGCGCACGCACAACCTCAAGAATATCAACCTAGACCTCCCCCGCAACAAGCTCATCGTCATCACCGGGCTGTCCGGTTCGGGCAAGTCCTCGCTGGCCTTCGATACCTTGTATGCAGAGGGCCAGCGCCGCTACGTGGAGTCGCTGTCGGCCTATGCGCGCCAGTTCCTGCAACTGATGGAAAAGCCGGACGTGGACATGATCGAGGGCCTGTCTCCCGCGATCTCCATCGAGCAGAAGGCTACTTCGCACAACCCGCGCTCCACGGTCGGCACCGTCACCGAGATTCACGACTACCTGCGCCTGCTGTACGCCCGCGTCGGCACGCCCTACTGCCCCGATCACCCCGAACATCCGCTGGAGGCCCAATCGGTCTCGCAGATGGTCGATGCGGTGCTGGCACTGCCGGAAGATACCAAGCTGATGATCATGGCGCCGGTGGTGGCCAACCGCAAGGGCGAGCATGCCGACCTGTTCGAGGAGATGCAGGCCCAGGGCTTCGTGCGCTTTCGCATCCAGAGCGGCACCGGCACGGCCAAGGTCTACGAGGTCGATGACCTGCCCAAGTTGAAGAAGACCGAGAAGCACACCATCGATGTCGTCATCGACCGCGTCAAGGTCAAGGCCGACATCAAGCAACGCCTGGCCGAGAGCTTCGAAACCGCGCTGCGCCTGGCCGATGGCCGTGCCATCGCGCTCGAAATGGATGGCGGCAAGGAACACCTGTACTCCAACAAGTTCGCCTGCCCCATCTGCGGCTATTCGCTGCAGGAGCTGGAGCCGCGGCTGTTCTCCTTCAACAACCCGATGGGGGCCTGCCCGGAATGCGATGGCCTGGGCCACATCGAATTCTTCGATCCCAAGCGCATCGTCGCCTTCCCCAACCTGTCGCTGGCTTCGGGCGCGATCAAGGGCTGGGACCGTCGCAACCAGTTCTATTTCCAGATGCTCACCAGCATCGCGGCCTTCTACGACTTCGACCTCGACGTTCCCTTTGAACAGCTCGACGACAAGGCCCAGCAGGTGGTGCTGTACGGTTCCGGCCGCCAGGCCATCCCCTTCGCCTACGTCAACGAGCGCGGCCGTACCGTGGTCAAGGAGCACACCTTCGAAGGCGTGGTCAACAACCTGCAGCGCCGCTACCGCGAAACCGATTCGATGGCAGTCAAGGAAGAGCTGGCCAAGTTCATTAACGAGAAGCAATGCCCTTCCTGCCATGGCGCGCGCCTGCGGGTGGAAGCACGCTATGTGAAGGTGGGCAGCGGCAAACAGCAACGCGCCATCTATGAAGTGGCCGCTACGCCCCTGCGCGAGACCCTGTCCTTCTTCGAGACCCTGAAGCTGACCGGCGCCAAGAAGGAAATTGCCGACCGCATCATCAAGGAAATCGTTTCGCGCCTGACCTTCCTCAACAACGTCGGGCTGGACTACCTGTCCCTGGAACGCAGCGCCGACACGCTCTCCGGCGGCGAAGCCCAGCGCATCCGCCTGGCCTCGCAGATCGGCTCGGGCCTGACCGGCGTGATGTATGTGCTGGACGAACCCTCCATCGGCCTGCACCAGCGCGACAACGACCGCTTGATCGACACCCTGCGCCACCTGCGCGACATCGGCAACACCGTGCTGGTGGTGGAACACGATGAAGACGCCATCCGCACCGCCGACTACATCGTCGACATGGGCATCGGAGCGGGCGTGCACGGCGGTGATGTGATCGCCCACGGCTCGCTGCCGGAAATCCTGAAGAACAAGAAGTCGCTGACCGCCAAGTACCTCAACGGCTCGCTGGAAATCTCGGTCCCCAAGAAGCGCACGCCCTGCGACGAGTCGCGCATGCTGACCATTACCGGCGCCTCCGGCAACAACCTCAAGAACGTTGACCTGGAGTTGCCGGTGGGCCTGCTGACCTGCGTGACCGGCGTCTCCGGTTCGGGCAAGTCGACCCTGGTCAATGACACGCTCTACCTGTCGGCAGCGCGCCACCTGTATGGCTCGCAGACCGAGCCGGCGGAGCACGAAGCCATCGGCGGCCTGGAGCATTTCGACAAGGTGATCGCGGTGGACCAGGCTCCCATCGGCCGTACCCCGCGCTCCAACCCGGCCACCTATACGGGCCTGTTCACGCCGATCCGCGACCTGTTCGCCACGGTGCCGATGGCCAAGGAGCGTGGTTACAGTGCCGGTCGTTTCTCCTTCAACGTCAAGGGCGGGCGCTGCGAAGCGTGCCAGGGCGATGGCGTGATCAAGGTGGAAATGCACTTCCTGCCGGACGTGTACGTGCCTTGCGACGTCTGCCACGGCAAGCGCTACAACCGCGAAACACTGGAAGTCCAGTACAAGGGCAAGAACATCACCGAGATCCTCGACATGACGGTGGAAGATGCCCATGAGTTCTTCAAGCCGGTACCGCTGATCGCCCGCAAGCTGCAGACGCTGCTGGACGTGGGCCTGGGCTACATCAAGCTGGGCCAGAGCGCCACCACCCTCTCGGGTGGCGAGGCGCAACGTGTGAAGCTGTCGCTGGAACTGTCCAAGCGCGATACCGGCCGCACGCTCTACATCCTGGATGAGCCGACCACCGGCCTGCACTTCCATGACATCGACCTGCTGCTCAAGGTGATCCACCGCCTGCGCGACCAGGGCAATACGGTGACCATCATCGAGCACAACCTGGACGTCATCAAGACTGCCGACTGGATCATCGATCTGGGGCCCGAAGGGGGCGCGGGCGGCGGCAAGATCGTCGCGGCCGGCACGCCGGAGGACGTGGCGAAGAACCCGGCCAGCGTCACCGGCAAGTACCTGGCACCCTTGCTGAAGAAGAAAGCGAAGTAAAAAAGAAGTGCGGACTTGCGCGCGCGCAAACGATACAGAATCCGGTCGCATCTGTATCTTGCGCGCCGCCGGCCTTGGCATACAGTCATGCTCTTGGCCGCCATCCGGCGCACAATGAAGGCAGGCATTCCCGCAGGCATGCCGCCGTGCAACCCCGAAAGACCCACATGTCGAACCCGCTGTCACCCGCCCAGGTCGCCTTTTTCCGCGAGCAAGGCTATCTGCTGTTGAAGGGCATGGTCCCTGCCGATCTGCGCGAGCGCATGCTCGCCGTCACCCGCGATCACCTGCAACGCGCGGTCGCCCCGCTCGAATATGAAGCCGAGGTCGGTTATGAAGGCGCCCCGGCCTCGCTGGACGCCGAAGGTGGCCGCACGGCGCGGCGCCTGCGCGCGGCCTGGCAGCGCGACCCCGTCTACCGCGAATGGGCCGGGCACAAGCAACTGGTGGCCATGCTGCATCAACTGTTCGAAGAACCGGTCTGCCTGACCCTGGCCCATCACAACTGCGTGATGACCAAGCATCCGGCTTTCGGGACCGCCACCGGCTGGCACCGCGACATCCGCTACTGGTCCTTCCCGCGCAACGAGCTGATTTCGGTGTGGCTGGCGCTGGGCGCTGAGACGCCTGAAAACGGCGCGCTCAAGTTCATTCCCGGCTCGCACAGGTTGACGCTGCAAGCCGAGCAGATGGATGAACTGGATTTCCTGCGCCCGGAAGTGCCGGCCAACCAGGCGCTGTTTGCGCAAGGCATTGCGCTGTCACTGGAGCCGGGCGACGTGGTGCTGTTCCACAGCGGCCTCTTCCACGCGGCTGGCCGCAACGACAGCGACCAGGTCAAGTGTTCGGCCGTGTTCGCCTATCACGGCAAGAGCAATCCCCCCCTGCCTGGCACCCGCTCGGCGGCCTCCGAGGATGTGACGCTGGACGACTGAACCGCCAGCACGGTGCTGCCGCCAACACGGAATACGCTGACCGCTTCCGACAGGCGCGCCGCCTGCTCCTGCATGGCCTGAGCGGCTGCAGCGGCCTGCTCCACCAGCGCGGCATTCTGCTGGGTGGTCTCATCCATCTGCGTGATGGCGCGGTTGACTTCTTCGATGCCCTGGCTCTGTTCCTGCCCGGCTGCACTGATCTCGCTGACCACTTCGCTGACGCGCTGCACGCTCTTGACGACCTCGTCGATGGTGGCGCCGGCCTGGGCCACCAGCGTGCTGCCGCTGCCCACCCGGGTGACAGAATCATCGATGAGCACCTTGATTTCCTTGGCCGCCGCCGCCGAGCGCTGGGCCAGCGAACGCACTTCCGACGCCACGACCGCGAAGCCGCGTCCCTGCTCGCCGGCACGTGCCGCTTCCACTGCGGCGTTCAGGGCCAGGATGTTGGTCTGGAAGGCGATGCCGTCGATCACGCTGATGATGTCCACGATCTTGCTGGAGGACTGGTTGATGGAACTCATGGTATCGACCACCTGACGCACCACTTCGCCCCCTCGTACCGCCACTTCGGAAGCCGAATGCGCCAGTTGCCGCGCCTGCTGCGCATTGTCCGCGTTGGTGCGCACGGTCGAGGTCAGCTCTTCCATGGCCGAGGCGGTCTCTTCCAAGGCACCGGCCTGCTGTTCTGTACGAGAGGAAAGATCCAGGTTGCCATGAGCGATTTCGCTGGAAGCCGTGGCGATGGTATCGGTACTCAGGCGGACCTGGCCGACGATACCCTGCAGGTTGTCGTTCATCTGCTTGAGCGCCTGCATCAGCTGGCCGGTCTCGTCCTGGCTGTGCACCTCGATACGCTGGGTCAGATCACCCGCGGCCACGGCTTGCGCCAGCGCGACGGCATGTCGCAGCGGTGCCGATATGGCTTTCACCAGCAACACCCCCATCAGGAGCGCCACTGCCAGGCCGGCGGCCATGGCCACGCTCATCACGACGAGCAGGGTCTGGTAGCGCTGCTGCGCCTGTTCATACAGGTCGCGGCCGACATTGCGCTGCAGGTCCATCAATTGCCCCAGGGTGGCATGCACATCGGCATAGAGCTTGAGCATGAGGCCACCGTAGACTTCGATGGCGCCCTGGAAGTCGCGATTGTGCAGCGCCTCGACCGCGGGCTTGATGCCATCGGTGATGAATTTCTGGCGTTGCGGCAGCAGTTTGTCCAGCAGCGCCTTTTCTTCGGTGGTCAGCACGGTTTCCTGGTACTGCTTGACGACGGCGTCGTTGGCCTTGAGGGCCTTTTCCAGCTTGTCCATGTTGGTGTCGATATCGCCGGAGTCGCCCACGATCGAGGTGGAAATGCCGTTGCGCGCAGCATCCAGCGCTGCTGACATGCGTTCGAGCTGGGACAGCGCCACCAGCCTGTCCTCGTAGAGCGAGCGCATCTGCGCATTGGTCGAGCGCAGGCTGACCAGACCGAGAACGCCCGATGCCACCAGCAGCAGGGCCAGAAAACCAATGACGAAGATCAGGCGAGCCCTGATCGTGAGTGTGCTGAACATGTTCCTCCCGGACTTGCTATTGTTTTTTCAACAAGGGACTCGTTGTGCGAAGCCCTTGTCCTGACACGGTCGACGCAGGCGAATAAGCCGCGCCGCTACCATCAGGCAACACTAGCATTTCCCGTACCAGGGGAACAAGACCTCATTGTGCGGGGGTGGTCCTCATTTGCTGAGGAGGCGTTTTTCGGCGCGCAGGATGCTCTCCGAACTGCCGCGCAAGACTACGATGTCACCGGCCATGAGCACCGGCTGATCAGGCGCATCGAGACGCTGCTTGCCACGGCGCAGCATGGCGACCTCGGCGCCGCAATACGTGGGCAGGTCGATCTCGGCGAGGGTGTGACCGACCGCACTGGCGCCGTCGATCAGGGTGACCGACTGCAGGCGTACATTCATGCCCACCCCATCGGCCTCGGCGTCGGACATGCCATGGAAATAGCCGCGCAGCGAGGCATAGCGCTCATCGCGCGCATCCTGCACGCGGTGCACCACCCGGCGCAATGGCACACCCAGCATCACCAGCGCATGCGAGGCCAGCATCAGGCTGCCTTCCAGCGCTTCGGGCACAACCTCGGTAGCCCCGGCGGCGAGCAGTTTTTCGAGGTCGGCGTCGTCATGGCTGCGCACGATCACGGGCAGCTCCGGCTCCAGTTCGGCGGCGTGATGCAAGACCTTCAGCGCCGAGGGCGTACTGGCATAGGTGACCACCAGGGCGGCGGCACGGTGGATGCCGGCGGCCACAAGGCTTTCGCGCCGGGCGGCATCGCCGTAGGAGACATTGGCGCCCCCATTGCGGGCATCCTGCACCAGTTCCGGGTCCATCTCCAACGCGTGGTAGGCGATCCCCTCCTCTTCCAGCAGGCGCGCCAGGCTCTGACCGCTGCGGCCGAAACCGGCGATGATGACGTGCTTCTGCACGCCCATGGTGCGGGTGGCCAGTTGCGTGAGGGCCAGGGATTGCAGCATCCACTCGTTGGCAGAGAATCGCATGACGATGGCGTCGGACTTGGCCAGGATCAAAGGCGTAGCCAGCATCGACAGCACCATCGCTGCCAGGATCACCTGGATCAGCAAGGGATCGACCAGCTTGAGTCCGCCGGCCTGGCTCAGCAGCACGAAGCCGAATTCCCCGGCCTGCGCCAGGCCCAGGCCGACCCGCAGCGCCACGCCGGTGGACGATCCGAACAGTCTCGCCAGCCCGGCAATGAGGGCAAACTTGAGCAGCACCGGCCCGGTCAGAAGGAGCAGCACCAGGAACCAGTGATCGACCACCGTGCGCACATTGAGCAGCATGCCGATGGTGATGAAGAACAGGCCCAGCAGGACATCGCGGAAGGACTTGATGTCTTCTTCCACCTGGTGCTTGAACTCGGTCTCGGAAATGAGCATGCCGGCGATGAAGGCGCCCAGGGCCAGGGACAAGCCGGCCTTTTCGGTGATCCAGGCCGCGCCCAGGGTGATCAGCAGCAGGTTCAGCATGAACAGTTCCTGCGAGCGCCGCTTGACCACGATGCGGAACCAGCCACGCATGAGCTTGCTGCCGAAGAACAGCAGCAGCGCCAGCACCACCATCGCCTTGCCCACGGCCCAACCCAGCGTGACCATGATGTTGCCGGAATTGTTGGCCAGCGCCGGCACCACGATCAACAGCGGCACCAGGGCCAGATCCTGGAACAGCAGCACGCCCATGATGCGGCGGCCATGCTCGGTTTCCAGTTCCAGTCGTTCGGTGAGCAGCTTGGAGACGATGGCGGTGGATGACATGGTCAGGGCGCCGCCGAGCGCGAAGGCCGCCTGCCAGCTCACGTTGATGAACTGCGGCAGCACCATGGCCGAGCCCCAGGCCATCACCATGGTAGCGGCAATGGTGGTGGCCACCTGCGCCACGCCCAGCCCGAAGACGATATGGCGCATGGCCGACAGCTTGGCCAGGGAAAACTCCAGGCCGATGGAAAACATCAGGAACACCACCCCGAACTCGGCCAGGGCATGGGTGGTTTCATTGTCTTCGGCGAAGGCCAGCCCGTGCGGGCCGATGATGATGCCCACCACCAGATAGCCCAGCATGGGCGGCAACTGCATCATGCGGAAGGCGACCACGCCCAGCACCGCCGCAGCCAGAAGGAAGAGTGTCAGTTCCAGTCCGGAAAACATGGCTTGTTTGGTTTCTTATGACAATGCAGTGAATATGAGCAATTTGACAACGCACCAGAGCAAGGCAGCGCGGGAGAGTGTTCACCGCAGCTCACCGCGGCGGATAGCGAAGGCGGGCCGCAACGGTGCATCCCGGTCGGCGGAGCCGGGCTCCCTGGTTTATGCCGGCCTGATACCGGCGCGCCCCATGCTCCGTGTTCCGTGTTCTGTGCCCCGCCTCCTGCAGTGCTGCCGGAAGCGGCATAGACTCCCCCTGGCGAGCATGTTGCGGTGCGTCGCAATCCTGCACCTTATATCAAGCTCAACAGCATTCCCTTACATCTGGCAAGTTTTTTGCTTTGCTAATTCGTTTATACTTCGGTTATGAGTGTAACCGATGACAAAACCACATCTGCATCTTTTTCCGCCGAGGCTGCCCGCCGTGCCGTCGAGCTGGCGCGCCAGACCCTGCAGATCGAAGCCGATGCCATCCTGGCGCTGAAGAGCCGCCTGCGCGACGATAGCGCCGAGCCCTTGGCACAAGCCGTGCAGGCCGTGCTGCAATGCCAGGGCCGCACCGTGGTGTCGGGCATTGGCAAATCAGGCCACATCGGCCGCAAGATCGCCGCCACGCTCGCCTCCACCGGCAGCCCCTCGCTGTTCATGCATCCGGCCGAAGCCGCCCATGGCGACCTGGGCATGGTGACCCCCAAGGACGTCTTCATCGCCATTTCCAACTCTGGCGAAACCGCCGAGCTGCTGGCGATCGTCCCCATCATCAAGCGCATGGGCGCCGTGATCATCGCCATGACCGGCCATGACGATTCCAGCCTGGCCCGGATGGCGGCGGTGCACCTCAACGTCGGAGTGGCCAAGGAAGCCTGTACCCTGAACCTGGCGCCCACCGCCAGCACCACGGCCACGCTGGCCATGGGCGATGCGCTGGCGGTATCGCTGCTGGACGCCCGCGGCTTCCTCGAAGAAGATTTCGCGCGCTCCCACCCCGGTGGCGCGCTGGGCCGCCGCCTGCTGACCCACGTGCGTGACGTGATGCGCAGTGGCGAGGCCATCCCGGCGGTGCGTCCGGATGTCTCGCTGTCGGCCGCGCTGATGGAAATCACGCGCAAGGGCATGGCCATGACGGCCGTGGTGGATGAGCAGTTCCGGCCGATCGGCGTATTCACTGACGGCGACCTGCGCCGCCTGCTGGAGCGGGGCCAGGATTTCACCAGCTTCAGCATCGCCGAAGTGATGCACGCCCAGCCGCAAAGCATCAACCAGGATCGGCTGGCGGTGGACGCCGTGCAGCTGATGGAACAATTCCGTATCAACCAGTTGCTGGTCACCGATGCCGAGGGCGTCCTCACGGGCGCGCTGCACATCCATGACCTGACCCGCGCCAAGGTAATCTGATGACCGCGTCCGCCTTCACCAGCTCCCTGCCGCCGGACGCCCTCGCCAAGGCAGCCGGCGTTCGCCTGATGATCTTCGATGTCGATGGCGTCCTGACCGACGGCGGCCTGTTCTACGGCGAAGAGGGTGAGGCCTTCAAGCGCTTCAACGCCCTCGATGGCCACGGCATCAAGATGATGCAACAGTTCGGCACGGCCGCCGCCATCATTACCGCACGCCAGTCGCCCTATGTACTGCGGCGCGCGCGTGACCTCGGCATCGCCCACGTGTTCCAGGGCGTACACGACAAACGCCAGGCCTTCGAACAACTGCTGCAGCACACCCAGCTCACGGCGGCCGCGTGTGGCTACCTGGGCGACGACATCATCGACCTGCCGGTCCTGACCCGCGTCGCCTTCAAGGCGTGCGTGGCCAACGGTCACCGCGAGGTCAAGGCGCGCTGCGATTACGTAACCCAGGCCACTGGCGGCAACGGCGCGGTGCGCGAAGTCTGCGACCTGGTCCTGGCCGCGCAGGGCAACTACGAGGCGGCGCTGGCGCCGTACCTGGCATGAGCGGGCGCAGCGGAGAACGCGCCGCCGAGCGCATCCGGCTGGCGGTGATCGTGGTGATCCTGATCGGTGCGGCCCTGGGCAGCTTCTGGGTACTGCAGGCCTTGCGCGCCTCCAGCGACCAGCACGCAGTACAGCGCCCACGTGGCAAACCCGATTACTACCTGGAAAACTTCAGCTACGTGAAACTCGGTCCCACGGGACTTCCGCGCTATGACGTTTCCGGGACCAAGATGGTCCACTTCCCGCTGGACGACTCCTTCGAAATTACCAAGCCCGTGGTGCACAGCCTGGACAAGGACAAGCCTCCGATGGAACTGTATTCCGACACGGCGCGCGTGACCGACGACCAGACCCAGATCCACATGTATGGCAATGCCAACGCCATCCGCGGCGCCGCCAACGGCCGTGCGCCGATGCATCTGGTCTCGGAATACCTGCTGCTGCTACCCGATGACGAGATCGTCAAGACCGACAAACCGGTTGCAATGACGATGGGCACCACCAGATTGAATGGAGTGGGCATGCTGGCCAACAACGCCACCCAGGTCGTGCAGTTGTTCGGCAATGTGCGCGGTTATTACGAGCCCGCGCCCAAGAAACGCTAACCCGTTTGTCTCCACGATAAAAACGCCAAGAACCGACCAGACAGGAAATCCATGAAACGCTCACTCTTACTGCCGATGCTGATGCTGGCTGCCGTGTGCGGCGTGGCCCACGCCGAAAAGGCGGACTCCACCAAGCCCACCAACATCGAGGCGGACCAGATGGTCTACGACGACGTGCGCCAGGTGAAGACCTTCACCGGCAACGTCGTCATGACCCGCGGCACCCTGATCATCAAGGCAGGCCGCGTGGTGCTCACGACCGACCAGTACGGCTATGAAAATGCGGTGCTGTACGCGGCTCCTGGTGCACTGGCGAACTTCCGCCAGAAGCGCGATGGCGGCCCCAACCTGTGGATCGAGGGCCAGGCCGAACGCATCGAGTATTCCGAGCAGACCGAAATCTCCAAGTTGTTCCAGCGGGCGCACATTCAGCGCATGGATGGCAACCGCATCACTGACGAAGTCAATGGCGAATTCATCTCTTATGACAGCCGCGCCGAGTTCTACTCCGTCAACAACACCGCCAGCGGCGAAAGCAAGCCGGGGGCAGGACGCATCACTGCCGTGATCCAGCCCAAGAACCCGCCGCCGGCGGATGCCGCCCAGCCTTCCACGCCCGCCCAGCCCGCTACGCCGGCACCGGCCCAGCGCCGTCAGAACGGAAAGGACCAGTAACGATGGCAAGCTCACTGGTCGTTCGCGGCCTGAAGAAAAGCTATGGTGCGCGCCAGGTGGTGCGTGACGTCTCCATGGAAGTGCGTAGTGGCGAAGTGGTCGGCCTGCTTGGCCCCAACGGTGCCGGCAAGACAACCTCGTTCTACATGATCGTCGGCCTGGTCCCCTCGGACGGTGGCGAAATCGATCTGGACGGTTCGCCCATCTCGCGCCTGCCGATCCACAAGCGCGCCACGCTGGGGCTGTCCTACCTGCCGCAGGAAGCCTCGGTGTTCCGCAAGCTGACGGTGGAAGACAACATCCGCGCCGTGCTGGAGCTGCGCCAGGAGGACGGCAAGCCGCTCTCGCGCGATGAAATCGAGGGCCGCCTGAACAACCTGCTGCATGAACTGCAGATCGAAAAGCTGCGCGAGAGCCAGGCACTGTCGCTCTCCGGTGGCGAACGCCGCCGCGTGGAAATCGCCCGCGCACTGGCCACCGATCCGCGCTTCGTGCTGCTGGACGAACCGTTTGCCGGTATCGACCCGATTGCCGTGATCGAAATCCAGCGCATCGTGCGCTTCCTCAAGGAACGCGGCATCGGCGTGCTCATCACCGACCACAACGTGCGGGAAACCCTGGGTATCTGCGACCGCGCCTACATCATCAACCAGGGCACGGTGCTGGCCAGCGGTAACCCGGAAGAGATCATCGCCAACGAATCGGTGCGCCGCGTATACCTGGGCGAACACTTCCGCATGTAGCACCCGCCGTCCATCGGCCACACAACGGTATTGCAACCAGCGGGCCACGCCGCTCCCAGAAAGACAGATGAAACAGTCGCTCCAGTTACGTACCTCGCAGCACCTCGCATTGACGCCGCAACTGCAGCAGTCGATCAGGCTGTTGCAACTGTCGACGCTGGAACTGCACCAGGAACTGGAACAGATCCTGTCCGACAATCCCCTGCTCGAACGCCTGGACGACGCTCTCGACAATTCGGTGCGCCTGTTGGCCGATGGCGCGGTCTCTTCCGCGCCCTCCACCGGAGTGGCCGAGCCCGCTGGCGACAGCGGCAACGAAGCAGCCCCCTCCGCTACTGATGGCGAAGCCAGTTTCGACTATCAGGACAACAGCCCCGAGAGCGGTGTCAGTGGCGAATCCGACTGGAGCTTCGACGACGTGGCACGCAGTGGCAAATCGCCCGACGACGACGATGCCCGCCCGCAACTGGAAGCGCATGAGCTGACCCTGCGCGAACACCTGCTGGAACAGATACGGGTCACCGCCCGCACACACCGCGACCGTGCGCTGCTGGAACTGCTCACCGATGCGCTGGACGAAAGCGGTTACCTGGAGGAACCGCTGGAAGACATCCTGGCGCGCCTGCCGGAAGAGCTGGGCGTTGACTTGGAAGAACTGTCGATCTCGCTGAAGCTGCTGCAGAGCCTGGACCCGGCCGGGGTGGGTGCGCGTAGTGCCGGTGAATGTCTGGCACTGCAGATCCGCCGCCTGCCCAAGGTGCCCTTCGTCACCCGCAAGCTTGCCTTGAGGATTGTCGAGGATTACCTGCCGCTATTCGCACAGCGCGATTTCAACAAGATCAAGAAGGCTCTCGATTGCGATGACGAGGACCTGCGCGAAGCACAGGCGGTGATCCGTCAGTGCCGTCCGCATCCGGGTGCCGAATTCGCGCGCGATGCTTCGGACTACGTGGTGCCGGACGTGATTGTCAAACAGACAAAGAACGGCTGGCAGGTCATGCTCAACCATGAGGTCATGCCCAAGCTGCGCGTCAATGCAATGTATGCGAGTGCGCTCAAGCAGGCCAAGGGCGAAGGATCGCTGTCGTCGCAGTTGCAGGAAGCTAAGTGGCTCATCAAGAACATGCGGCAACGTTTCGATACAATTTTGCGAGTCGCGCAGGCTATTGTCGAACGTCAAAGAAACTTCTTTTCACATGGCGCAGTGGCCATGCGGCCCCTTGTGCTGCGTGAAATTGCTGATACACTGGGTCTACACGAGAGCACAATCTCTCGCGTGACAACTCAAAAATACATGCTCACGCCGCACGGCATGTTCGAGTTGAAGTACTTCTTCGGTAGCCACGTCGCGACTGAAACCGGAGGCGAAGCCTCCTCCACCGCGATACGGGCGCTGATCAAACAGTTGATAGGAGCCGAAAACCCGCAGACCCCATTATCCGATAGCAAGATTGCGGATATGCTGGCAGAACAAGGCATGGTGGTCGCGCGACGCACAGTCGCCAAATACCGCGAAGTGTTGAAGATTCCGCCAGTCAATCTCCGCAAGTCCCTCTGAGCTTTCCTCAGTTTTTCTGTAGCAGTACCGTTGCTGTGTTCAGGCAAGCATCCCTACCTGGTGCCCATGCCATCCGACACGAAGACCGTGCCCGTGGTACAGCAGCTGTAGACGATGCATCGCACGAACCTCCAGTGACCTCACGATAGGAGTCTTGTATGAATCTGACCATCAGTGGACACCACCTCGAACTGACCCCCGCCATCCGGGAATACGTGCAAAGCAAGCTGGCCCGTATCAAGCGCCATTTCGACAACGTGATCGACGTCAGCGTGATCCTGAGCGTAGATAAACTCACAGAAAAGGAAAAGCGCCAAAAAGCGGAAATCAACGTCCACATCAAGGGGAAGGATCTACATGCGGAAAGCATTGCGCACGACCTCTATGCCGCTATTGATGCCCTGATCGACAAGCTCGACCGCCAGGTCATCAAGCACAAGGACCGCTTGCAGGAGCATCACTCCATGGCCAAGCGTCTGCCCGACGATACCCCCGCTGATGCAGTGGCTGGCGCGGCATAAGACAAGGATTCAGGACCATTCCTGCCGGCGGGTGCGCAACGACAGCGTGACGCATAAGGTGGGAATCTCATGAGGAAGGGGCGCGCAAGCGCCCTTTTTCATTTTGCGGCGCCGGGGCCGGTTTCATTTCCTGTGGCAAACAGTGATCCCGCGTCCATCATCGCCGCTGTTCTCCCGAAGCGGCTCGCAATGAGACTTGAAGAGGCTCCTCCCGCCCTCATCTTGGTGGCAAGGTCCAAAGCGGAAATCGTATAAATGATTTCCACCAAGCAATGCCGGACGACACCCCAACCACGCCGCAACCCTGCCGACTTCAACGCGAGCGGCGGCTTTTCCCTATAATGTCGGCAATCCCATTTTTAAAGGCATAGCCATGAGCGACGTCCAATCCTGGATCAAAGAAACCGTGACCCAAAACCCTGTCGTGCTGTTCATGAAGGGAACCGCCCAGTTCCCGCAATGCGGCTTCTCCGGCAAGGCCATCCAGCTGCTCAAGGCCAGCGGCGCCGAGAACATCGTCACCGTCAATGTGCTGGAAAGCGCCGATGTGCGTCAGGGCATCAAGGAATATTCGAACTGGCCAACCATTCCCCAGCTGTACGTGAAGGGTGAATTCGTCGGCGGCTCGGACATCATGAGCGAAATGTACGCCTCGGGCGAACTGCAGACCCTGATCAAGGGCTAAACCCGGCGCATCGCTGCCCCGCTCCGGTTTCTCTCGTGAGTTCCACTTCCAGTCCGCCACGCCAGCGCCTGATCGTCGCCATCACCGGTGCGACCGGCGCGATCTATGGCGTGCGCCTGCTGCAGCACCTGCGCAAGCATGGTCAGGTGGAAACCCATCTGATGATTTCCGAAGCCGGCGTGCTCAATCTGCACCAGGAACTGGACATGCGGCGCAAGGACGTCGAAGCCCTGGCCGACGTGGTGCATCATGTGCGCGACGTCGGTGCCTGCATCGCCAGCGGCTCCTTCGCCTCCACCGGCATGGTGGTGGCGCCCTGTTCGATGAAAACCCTGGCCGCCGTGGCGCATGGTCTCTCCGACAACCTCATCACCCGTGCTGCCGACGTGGTCCTGAAAGAACGTCGTCGCCTGGTACTGATGGTGCGCGAAACGCCCTTCAACCTGGCCCACCTGCGCAACATGACCGCCGTGACCGAGATGGGCGGCGTGATCTTCCCGCCGCTGCCCGGTTTCTACCAGCGCCCAGCCTCGATGGAAGAAATGGTCGATCACACCCTCGGGCGCGTGCTGGACATGTTCGGGATTTCGCTGCAGCTCACCCCTGAATGGCGGGGTATGAAGGGCGAGGCAGACTGAGCGAGTGGCAGCAGAACGGTCAATAAAAAATGCGCCGCGGGTTTCCCGACGGCGCATTCTTTCTTAAGCGCTGACCGCTCAACCCCGCCCGATATAGGGCATCTTGGTCGCCATCACCGTCATGAACTGCACATTGGCATCCAGCGGCAGGCTGTCCATGTAGAGGATGGCCTTGGCCACGTGCTCGGCGTCCATGGTCGGTTCGACCTTGGTGGAGCCGTCGGCCTGCAAGGTGCCTTTCTTCATCAGCGTGGTCATGTCGGTGGAGGCATTGCCGATGTCGATCTGGCCGCAGGCGATGTCATAGGCGCGACCATCCAGCGAAGTGGCCTTGGTCAGGCCCGTGATGGCATGCTTGGTGGCCGTATAGGAGGCCGAGAACGGACGCGGCGCATGGGCCGAGATAGAGCCGTTGTTGATGATGCGGCCACCACGCGGGGATTGCTCCTTCATGACGCGGAAGGCTTCCTGGGTACACAGGAAAACACCGGTCAGGTTGATGTCCACCGCTGCCTTCCACTGCTCCACGCTCAACTCCTCCAGCGATACCGGCGGTGCGAAGATGCCGGCATTGTTGAACAGCATGTCGAGCCGGCCAAAGCGTTGCCGGGTCTGTGCGAACAGCTGCTTGACCGAGGCCGGATCGGTCACATCGGTTGCCACCACCAGCGCATTGGCACCGTGTTCGCCAGCCAGTTTGACGGTCTCTTCCAGCGCATCCTGGCGACGTCCGGCCAGGGCCACGCCATAGCCTTCGCGCAGCAGCGCCAGGGTAATCTGCCGGCCGATGCCGGAGCCTGCGCCGGTCACCAGCGCGATACGTTTGGGTGCAGCCATCGTGTTGACTCCTCAATGATCTTATGGACGGAACCTGCATCGTCGGCGGATAAAAAAACCGCCCGTGATGCACGGGCGGTTTCCACTATAACAAACACCAGCCGCGGCCAGATGAAGGATTTTCAATCCCTGGGCCTGCCTTTCATGTGTCCCGGCACTTGCTCATCAGACCGTGCTCGACAGCGGCTTGGCGGTATCGATACCCAGCGTATGCGCCGCATCCTGCAGCCGCGCACGATCCTCTCCCCAGACCTCGCACAGCGCCGTATAGGCGATCCAGCGCGCATCGATCTCGAAGAAGTCGCGCAGGTTCACCCGCGTATCGCTGCGGCCAAAGCCATCCGTTCCCAAGGTCACATACTGCGCCGGCACGAAGGCACGGATACTCTCCGGCAGGGTACGGATGTAGTCGCTCACCGCGATGACCGGTGCAGCGCTGCCCTGCAGTTGCTGCGTCACATACGGCAGCGGGCGCGCGCCCGACAGCCGCTGGCTGCGCTGCGCCGCCACGCCATCACGCGCCAGTTCGGTATAGCTGGTCACGCTCCATACCTCGACTTCGATCTGCCAGTGCTGCTGCAGCAACGCGGCGGCCGCCACTGCTTCCTTCAGGATCGGGCCGGCACCCAACAGGCGCGCCTGCGCGTTCGCCTTGCGACCCAGGCAGTACAGGCCACGCAGGATGCCTTCCTGCACGCCCGGCGGCAGGCTGGGCTGGGCCTCGTTCTCGTTGGTGACGGTGATGTAGTAAAAGACGTCCTCGCCGCGCTCCATCATGCGGCGCATGCCGTCGTCGAGGATCACCGCCAGCTCGTAGGCATAGGCCGGGTCATAGGAAACGCAGTTGGGAATCGAAGCCGCCGTCACCAGGCTATTGCCATCCTGATGCTGCAAACCCTCACCGCCCAGGGTGGTTCGCCCCGAGGTGGCGCCGATCAGGAAGCCTCGTGCGCGCTGGTCCGCCGCTGCCCAGATCAGGTCGCCGATGCGCTGGAAACCGAACATCGAGTAGTAGATGTAGAACGGCAGCATCGGTGTGCCATGCACCGAGTAAGCGGTCGCGGCGGCCGTCCAGGAAGAGATCGCGCCGGCTTCGGTGATGCCCTCTTCCAGAATCTGGCCATCCTTGGCCTCGCGATAGTAGAGGATGGAACCGATATCCTCCGGCTCATACAACTGGCCCTGCGAGGAATAGATGCCGACCTGGCGGAAAAGGTTGGCCATGCCGAAGGTACGCGCCTCGTCGGCCACGATGGGCACCACGTAGCGGCCGAACTCCGGGTCCTTCAACAGGTTGCCGAGCTGGCGCACCAGCGCCATGGTGGACGACATCTCCTTGCCATCGGCTTCCAGCGCGAACTTGCTGTGCGCTTCCAGGGCCGGCACCGCGCGGCGCGCCTGGCCGGCATCGCGGCGCGGCAGGTAGCCGCCCAGCGCAGCGCGGCGGGCATGCAGGTGCTTCATCTCGGCGCTGTCGGGCGCGGGCTTGTAGAAGGCCAGTTCGCGGCACTGTTGATCCGACAGCGGCAACTTGAAGCGATCACGGAATTGCAGCAGACTTTCCTCATCCAGCTTCTTCTGCTGGTGGGTGGTCATCTTGCCTTCACCGGCCGCGCCCATGCCGTAGCCCTTCTTAGTCTGGGCCAGGATCACCGTCGGCTGGCCGCGATGCTGGGCCGCCGCCTGGTAGGCCGAGAAGATCTTCTTCATGTCGTGCCCGCCCCGACGCAGGCGGTTGATTTCCTCATCGGTGAGCGTGGCCCCAATAGCGCGGGTGCCCGGTGTCTGGCCGAAGAAATGCTGGCGATTGAAGGCGCCATCGTTGGCGGCGAAGGTCTGCAATTGACCGTCCACCGTGCGGTTCAGGGCATCCACCAACTCACCGTCGCGGTCGCGGGCGAACAGGCCATCCCAGTCCGAGCCCCACAGCAGCTTGATGACGTTCCAGCCGGCACCGGCAAACAGGGTCTCCAGCTCATCGACGATGTGACCGTTTCCGCGCACCGGACCATCCAGGCGCTGCAGGTTGCAGTTGACCACGAAGATCAGGTTGTCCAGCTTCTCGCGCGAGGCCAGCGAGAGCGCCGCCAGCGATTCGGGCTCGTCCATCTCGCCATCGCCGAACACTCCCCACACCTTGCGGCCCTGATCCTGCAACAGGCCGCGATGTTCCATGTAACGCAGGAAGCGCGCCTGGTAGATCGCATTGATGGGACCGATGCCCATGGAGCCGGTCGGGAATTGCCAGAACTGTGGCATCAGCCAGGGATGCGGGTAGGACGACAATCCCTGGCGTCCGACGCGCTTGGCCTCGATCTCCCGGCGGTAATAGGCCAGGTCCTCTTCGCTCAAGGCGCCTTCCAGGAAAGCGCGGGCATAGATGCCGGGCGCCGAGTGCGGCTGGAAATAGACCACGTCACCGGCGAACTTGTCATCGCGGGCACGGAAGAAATGATTGAAGCCGACCTCGAACAGGTCCGCCGCCGAGGCAAAGCTGGCAATATGCCCGCCCAGCTCGCCATAGGCACGATTGGCGCGCACCACCATGGCCAGCGCATTCCAGCGCATGATGCTGGCGATGCGTTCCTCGATGGCCTGGGCGTCCGAACCACCGGGGAAAGGCGGCTCCTGCTCGGGGCGGATGGTATTCACGTAAGGGGTATTGCGCGCATCGCGCCAGTTCACGCCCCACTGCTGGGCCGCCGCCGACAGGCGCGAGAGCAGGAAGCGCGCACGCTCCGGTCCGGCCTCGGCCAGCACGCTTTGCAGCGCCTGCAGCCACTCCTGGGTTTCCTGGGCATCGAGGTCGATATCACGGGCGATATCGCTGTCACTGGGGCGGGACATGTCCACTTCCTGATCTCCTGTCTGGTCGCACGCCGAGGCTGGCGCAGCGCGGGTCGGCATAAAACCTGCTGCCGCTGCAATCGCTGCTATGCAAAGAGACGAAAAGCCGGTAAAACACAGGCCGCGCCATCGGTCTCCCCGCGCCCGACGCCTTTTCGGTCTTGTCTTGGTGGTAAGGGCTAGCTTGCGAGATGAACTACCGGACTACGATACGCCGGATGGCCCGGCATGAGTCACTTAAAACAGGAAGTTGCCGTACAATATTCAGCATCCAGTGCTGCAAAACTGAAACCGACAGAATTTAATTTCGATAATGGAACTAGATACCACCGATTTGCGCATCCTGAACATCCTTCAGGAGAACAGTTCGATCAGCAATCTGGAGCTCGCCAGCCGTATCAACCTCTCGCCATCGCCAACCCTGGCCCGTGTGAAGCGGCTGGAAACCGAAGGCATCATCTCGCGCTACGTGGCGCTGGCCGATCCGCACCTGCTGGGCCTGAAGGTCAACGTCTTCGTCAAGGTGATCCTGGAGCGCCAGGGCGCCGAAGCGCTGGCCCAGTTCGAGACGGCCGTGAGTGCCTTCGATGAGGTCATGGAAGTGTACCTGATGACCGGCGACGAGGATTACCTGCTGCGCATCGTGGTGCCCGACCTGTTGACGCTGGAACATTTTATCGTCGATCACCTGACCAAGATTCCCGGCATCAAGAATATCCGTTCCAGCTTTGCCCTCAAGCAGATCAAGTACAAGACGGCGTTGCCCACGCCCAAGATCAAGACGCGCCGCTGAACCGCCTGCGGGGCTGACGCAGCAATGAAAAAAGGGCCGCCCGGCCCTTTCGTTTTTTCCAGCGTCAGCAGCGATCTGCCGGCACTCAATGCGAGGTCTCATCCTCCGGTCTGGCCGGATCATCACGCCGCCGTGCCGGGTGCGCCTCCGCACCTCCCAGGACCGACGCCATCACCTTGGCCGGTACCGGTTCCCTCGCCGCCAGGGCATCGCACCAGCGCTCCACCATCTCCACCACGCAACGCGCATAGTGCTCGCCGTCGACCGGCTTGGGCTGGTATTGACTGGCACCGGCCGCCAGTGCCGCCTGCTCGCCCTCCATGTCCCGCGAGGGAAACACCACCACCGGCGCCTGCGCCAGATGCTTGCTGGCGCGCAACTCGCGCAGCAGCTCCAGACCGTCGTAGCAGCCCATGTCGGACTCCAGCAGGATCAGACAAGGCGCCACGCCATCGCCGCTGCGCCGCCCCTGCAGCAGGCAACGCCGGGCGCTGGCCGCATCGGGGCAACTGCGGAAGGCGCAATGCAGACCCGAGCGCCACAGCGCGAAACGGGCCAGCTCGACGGCTTCCTGGCTGGGATCGATCATCACGATACTGGGGAAATTCATTCTTGGGACATCCTGTGAAACAACTGAAGCAAGGGCAGACTGCCAGCTACCGTTGTACAGGAGCACGGCCGTCGCCGGCATCGGGAAATTCCTGACGTCCCGGCCGAAGCTGACAGCAAGCTGTCAGGATTTCCCCTATCGGCGAATCACGATGGACTGGCTAGACTGGCAACAGTTGATCCTCCACTCCAAGGAAGCCCCTGTCCATGATGCCCTTTACCAAAGTCCGTGTCCCCGTTCCCGCCGCCCTGCTAGGCATGGTCGAGTTGTACGTCAGCGGCGGCGCCCGCCTCGTCACGGCGCGCGGCGGCGCCACCCATGACTGGGCCAGCCTCAACGCCAGCCCGTGCAAGGTACTGGATTGGTTTGCCACGGCTGGCTTCGCCGCCAGCGGGGAACGTGCTGCCCTGTCCAGCTTCCGGCCCTGCGCACAGCGCCTGGCCAGCCTGGACCAGCTCAAGAATACGGTGCGCCCACCGCTGGCAGTGCCACGCTTCTGGCAGCTCGACGGCAGCAACTACGGGTTCGATGCCAGCCCGCACCTGCCCTATTGGCTGGCCATGAACGACGCCTCCTTCATCCCTCTGCTGGTGCCGGCGCACCAGGTCGCGCATTTCTCGCAGGCCCTGGTGGCGTGAAGCTCCCTGCCCTTCCTTCAGCGTTAATTCAACGTTACGTCAACGTTACTTCAGCATTCCTCCAGCACTACTTCAGCGGCAGATAGATATCGGTCAGCAGCTCGCCCGGCGGCGTATCCGGCAGCAGATTGAGGTAGTGGAAGTACAGCGGGAAATCACGCAATTCCTCCCCACTGCCGGGCAGCCACTGACGATAGAGCGGATAGATGCTCTCGGCCAGGCGTTCGTGCGCGCCCGCATGCCGCACCCGGGCGCAGCGCCCACCCGGAATCAGCTTCTCCACCAGGCCTTGCGGATTGTCCGGCAGGGCGCTCTCGATTTCTCCGCAGATATCGAAACGGAATTGCTCCGGCGGCGTGGTATCCGGATTGTCCCAGGCCAGACCAAAGGTGCGGCAGCGCTCCACTGGCGACAGGCCTGATGACTTGCGCCATTCGATGAAACGCGCCACCGTGGCGTTGAGATTGGGCACCGGACCGCGATGCTCCAGCACGGCGATGCGAACGGGTTCTACCATGACGATATCGACTTGCACGTCCACTTTCCTTTCAGGGATACGGAACACATAACGCTCGTTCCAGGCCGGCCAGTCGGGCGCACGCCGGAACTGCGAAGGCGATTGTCCGAAGGCGCTCCTGAAAGCGCGGGTAAAGGATTCCGGATTTTCAAAACCGGCCTGCAGGGCGATCTCGATGATCCTGCTCTCGTGCCGGAACGCCAGTTGCAGGCTGGCCCGTTTCAGACGCATGAGCAGGATATAGCGAGCCACCCCGACACCGACGAAGTCGGCAAACTGCCGCTGGAAATGGAACCGCGAAAAATGGGCGACGCCGGCCAGGCGATCTACATCAAGCGCATCGTCGAGATGACGTTCGATATGGTCAAGTACCCGTTCGAAACGGGCTACATAGGATTTTCTGCGGGCGTCACTCATCTTGTCCTCGGTTCACGGGACGTACTGTGCAAGAATCGGCAGGCGAAATCCTGACCGAAATTGCGCAATGTTTTCATGAAATGATGCGCCTGCGCCACTTCAAGGTCGCCCATCATGGTAAAACACCGCTCCCATCAATCCGACATCTGTCGTAGCCGCCAATGTCCGCCTTCTCGTTGCTTTCGTTGCTTTCGTTGCCCTCACAGCCATCGCTACCATCTCTCACCGCCACCCTGCTGCTGATGCTGGCCATCTGCACCGTCTGGCTTCCTGCGCTGCCCCTGCGTGGCCCGATGCGGCTGCCGCCCTGGCTGCTCTTGCTGGTGCTGGCCGTGGTCGCGGCCCTGCTCAACGGCCAGCTCACCGTGACCGGCGTGCTCGGCTTGCTGCTGCTGGGCGTGAGCGCGTGGCGAGCCGCCCATGCACGCCATGCACAACACGCATGGCCGGCCGGCATGTGGCTGATCCCGGTCATCGTGCTGAGCCTGCTATTGGCCATGCATCGCTGGCCGGGCTTTCTCAATCCGCTGGTCCTGCCGCGCCAGGCCGTCACGCAGGACGCGCTACCCTTCATGCTGTATGCGAATCTCGACAAGGGTGCTGCCGGGCTGTTGCTGCTGGCGCTGCTGGCGCCGCGTTGCCATGCATGCAAGCAATGGCAGGCCGCACTGCGCCGCGCACTGCTGCCGGGCCTGCTTACCATCGTAGTGGTCATGCTGTCGGGCTGGCTGCTCGGCATGGTGCGGCCCGAAGCCAAGTGGCCGCCCTTTGCCGCCACCTTCCTCGCCATCAACCTGTTGTTGACGGTGGTGGCGGAAGAAGCCTTCTTCCGTGGGCTGATCCAGCAGCGCCTGCAACTGGCGCTGCACACGCTGCGCGGCGGGAAATTGCTGGCCGTCGTGGTGTCGGCCGTGCTGTTCGGCGCGGCCCATCTGGGGGGAGGGATGGTCTATGCCGCACTGGCGAGCGTGGCCGGTCTCGGCTATGCCATCGTCTTCCAGCGCAGTGGTCGCATCGAAGCCGCCATCGCGGTCCACTTCGCGCTCAATGCCGTGCACTTCCTCGGCTTTACCTATCCCGCGCTGGCCTGATACGGCGTCACCCGTTCAGGGCGCGATCCATTGTCCGCGCCACGCGCCGTCGTCGCGGCGGAACACGGCGCGGCAATGCTGACCCGGCGTCAGGTCGAGGTATTCGATGGCATCCAGCACCACCTCGACCAGGGTGAAATTGTCGAAGCCGCTGTGCGCGGGCTCTGACGGAACATGGCCGTCCTCCGGCTGGGCGATGACCGTTCCCGGTGGATGCGGGGTCTGGTAGAGGATCAGCGTATGCGGCCGCGCCCCGTCCCACATGCGTCGCACACGCGCACCGTCCTGCACCGGGCGCGCCCTGCCGTTCAGGCGCAGTTGCACATGTCGATCCAAATCCAGCGACAGCATGGCCACCCGGTCATCGGCATCGATGTCGGCCAGCTTGGGAGAACGACGGTCCGTATGGAAGGCGAGCGTGCCGGTCGACTCGTCAGCCTCGCGCAAGACGATGGAGCGCAATTGGGGCGCACCGTCCAGCCCCAGGGTCGCAAGCTGCCAGATGGTAAAAGCTGATCGGGTGGGACTGGCGCCGAGGCGCAGGGCATCCCACAGATGGGTATGGAGTTCGGGCAAGTTCATGGCGGCATTGTAGAGCCTGGTTCGACGTGCTGCTTCGATCCGCCTCTGCTGGAAAATCACCCGCCCGAAAAAAACGACATCGTTATGTCAGTTCAGCGTCAGTGCATTGTCAGAGCGCTGTGCCAACATGGATGCTCAAGCATGTCCCCCATCGAAGTCCAGATTGCAGCACGTCCCTCTCCCCGCGCCACGGCGGGAAAACACGGAGCCTGGCATGAAAATCTACTGGTCGCTCAAACAGATACCCGAACTTTCCTGCCTTGACCGCCGGCAACGCCTTGCGCGCTGGCGAGGCGTCTCGCTGCGTTTGTTTCATCACTGGCAGACCTGGCTGGGCCTGTTGGCCTGCGCCTTGCTGGCGGGGCTGGGACGCAGTATCTGCATGGGCTATCCCGGCAGCATCGCCGGAGCACTTGTCGGCGCGCAGTGCTATTGGCACGCCTGCGTCTACGTTGCCCGACGCCACTATCGCCGTTTGCTTGCGCACGGTGACGAGGACGGCGCCGACACCTTGCCAGCGCCCGACCTGCGCCAATGAAAACGCCCGCTTGCGCGGGCGTCATCGTCAATGGAAGTCTTGCCCAGGTTCAGAAGGCGCCGACATAGTTTTCCGCCAACGCCGTCGACAGCGCCCGCGAATTGACCACGTTCTCCAGTTCGGCACGCTGTATCTGCCGCTGGAAGGGCGAGGCGTCCTCGAAGGTATGCAGCATGCTGGTCATCCACCATGAGAAGTACTCGGCGCGCCAGATGCGCTTGAGCGCCAGTTCGGTATAGGAAGCCAGGCCTTCCTCGCTGGATGTGCGATAGAAATCCTCGATCCCCTCGGCCAGGCGCTTGACGTCCCCTACTGCCAGGTTCAACCCCTTGGCCCCGGTCGGTGGCACGATGTGGGCCGCATCGCCGGCCAGGAACAGGCGCCCGTGCTGCATCGGCGTGGACACGAAACTGCGCATGCCGATGATGCCTTTCTGGAAGATCTTGCCCTCCTTCAGACTCCAGCCGTCGCCATTTTCCAGGCGGCAGTGGAATTCGTTCCAGATGCGGTCATCGCTCCAGTTGTCTACGCTGTCCTTGGGGTCGCACTGGAAGTAGAGCCGCTGCACGGTAGGCGAGCGCGTGCTCACCAGCACGAAACCGCGGTCATGCTGCGCATAGATCAGCTCGTCCGAGGACGGCGGCGCTTCCACCAGCACGCCGAACCAGCCGAAGGGATAGACCCGCTGATAGTCCTGGCGCTTGCTGTCCGGAATGGCCGGGCGGGAGACGCCATGGAAGCCGTCGCAGCCGGCAATGAAATCGGCCTCCAGCGTATGCTGTTCACCCGCGTGCAGGAAGCGCACGCGGGGCTTGTCGGTGTCGACACCTTCGATCGTGGTACCGCTGACCTCGAACAGCAGTTGCCCCTGTGCAGCCAGGCGCGCAGCCACCAGGTCCTTGATCACTTCATGCTGGGCATAGACGGTAATGGCCTTGCCGGTCAACTCAGTCAGGTCGATCCGGTGACGCTGCCCGCCGAAGGCCAGTTCGATGCCATGGTGCAAGGCGCCTTCGCGCTTCATGCGTTCCCCCACGCCGGTATCGGTGAGGATGTCCATGGTGCCCTGTTCCAGCACGCCGGCGCGGATGGTGGACTCGATTTCTTCGCGGCTGCGGGTTTCCAGCACGACCGATTCGATGCCTTTGAGATGCAACAGATGGGATAACAATAAACCGGCCGGGCCGGCGCCGATGATGGCGACTTGGGTACGCATGGGGGTCTCCGTAATGAAGGTTGTTTTTTGTTCTGGTATGGAGCGAATCTTAGTCGCCAGGCGGCCATATAAAAATGGATGATCCCGGCAAAAACTTGTACTATTTTTACAGAACAGAACGACAAACCCTACCCAAAGCGCGACGGACGGAGACCCCATGCCCCTGGCACGCAACAAACCCCGCACCAGCGAGGTCCCCCAGTTTTCCTTGTACGGCGAGGCTGTGCGGCCGGATGATGCCGAATCGGTCCATATCGAACTGATCGAGACGCGCAGCCGCATCCATGACTGGCATATTGCACCGCACACACATGCCGGACTTTTTCAGGTACTTTTTTTAATGTCCGGCCATGTCAGCGCGCTGATGGAGGACGAGGTATGGGACTATGACGGCCCGGTCGTCATCACCATCCATCCATCACTGGTGCATGGCTTTGACTTTTCGGAACAGGCGGTAGGTTTCGTGCTGACGGTGGACCCGCACATCGTGTTTTCAGGCGGTGGCGGCGAGGCCCATGGCGAGCTGTTTTCTCCGCTGTTCCTGCGACCGATGGCCATCGAACTGGGGCGGGTTCCGGACTTGCATGCCCGCATGGAAACCCTGCTGCGCCTGCTGATCGCCGAATCAGCCGCGCCCCGCACCGGGCACGCATTGATGCTGGAATGGCTGGCACGCAGCGTGATGTTGCTACTGGTGCGACTGGAGGCTGACCATCGCTCGGCCGAGCTCAGCGGACGCGGGGATTTCGAACTGTTCAGTCGCTTCCGCACGCTGGTGGAGCAACATTTCCGGGAACAATGGCAAGTCGCGGTGTATGCCGACAAGCTGCGCGTCACGCCCAGCCGCCTGAACCGCCTGTGCCTGAAACTGGCGGGCCATTCCGCATTCGACCTGGCGCAGCAGCGGCTGATCCTGGAAGCCTGCCGCAAGCTGACCTATGTGCCATCCGGGGTGGCGACCATCGCCTATGAGCTGGGCTTCCAGGACCCCGCCTACTTCAGCCGTCTCTTCAAACGACACATGGGCGTGACGCCCAAGCAGTACCGTCGCACGCACGTGGAGGAATGAGCTGACGGCGCCCCCCTTTCCTGCGCCTAGAGCAGCGCGCCCAATTCCACCTGTATCTTGAGCATGGCCGGCAGGCAGCGTTCGACCATGTCCTCCAGCTTCATCCGCCCCGCATGCACGCTGATGTTCATGGCCGCCACCACCTCGCCGCGGAAGTTGCGCACCGGCACGGCCATGGTGCGCAGGCCCAGTTCCAGTTCCTGATCCACCAGCGCATAACCCTGGGCGCGGGCGCGCGCGATCTCCAGGGCCAGGCGTTCAGGATCGGTGATGGTGTTGACGGTAATGGCCTCCGGTTGAGCGCGGGCCAGGATGACCTCGAGCTGCGCCTGAGGCAGATTGGCCAGCAGGATGCGGCCATTGGCAGTGCAATAGGCCGGCACCCGCGTCCCTGGCTGCAGGGTGGTCGAGACCAGTTGCCCCGCGCTCACCGCCGCTACGCACACCAGTTGATCGTGGTCCAGCACCCCGCACGAGGCCGCCTCGCCCAGCGAATAGGCCAGCCGGTACAGCAAGGGCTGCACGATGCGCGGCAGGCGTGCCGAGTGCAGGTAGGACTGGCCCAGCCGCAGCACCGTCGGCGTCAACGAAAAGGTCTTGTTGTCGTGGCGCATGTAACCCAGATGGGTCAGCGTGATGAGATACCGCCGGGCGGCGGCGCGGGTCAGTCCGGTCAAATGCGCCACCTCGGCGATGGTCAGGCGCGAGCGCTCCTGGTCGAAGGCTTCGATGACCTGCAGGCCCTTTTCCAGGCCCGCCACCAGGTCGCGCTTCAGCGGCCCCGCCTCGTCGTCCTCGGCCATGTCCTCGTCGATTCGCTCTTGCTGCATGCGTCCCCGCCCTGTGGATAAGACAAGTTGATACCGGTCACCGCAGGCTTGCTGCAGAAAATCGGCCATTTGTGCGATTCTCGCACAAAGCGGGCGAATGGCGAATATGCTGCGCTGCGTTAGCCTTGAGGCAGTCCGGGGGCTTGCCTACTATCTCCCCATACCCAAGCACGGCGCGCAAATCGCACATTCCAGCTAGCACGGCAATGTGTGCAGGCGCAGCCGCCCCTAACGACCTGAGGAGACCTCATGCAATTCGATGCCATCGAACCCGGTGTCTATCCGGAACTGATCTACCCCCCCTACAAATCCACCGCCAAGCGCGGTCCCACCCAGGCGCCCCTGCGCGTGCGCGACGAGACCGCCACCGGCACCAACCTGTTTGCCTCGCCCAGGCTGATCCTGCCGCACGATATGGACCTGACCAAGCAGGGCAAGGGCGAACCTCTGGGCGAGAAGATCGTCGTCACCGGCCGCGTGCTGGACGAAGACGGCAAGCCGGTACGCAATTCCCTGCTGGAAGTCTGGCAATGCAATGCCGCCGGCCGCTACTTCCACAAGAAGGACCAGCACGATGCGCCGCTGGACCCCAATTTCACCGGCTTCGGCAAGATGCTCACCGACGACGACGGTCGCTATCGCTTTGTCAGCATCAAGCCCGGACCCTATCCCTGGGGCAACCACCACAAGGCCTGGCGTCCGGCGCACATCCACTTCTCACTGTTCGGCAACGTCTATGCGCAGCGCCTGGTCACGCAGATGTACTTCCCCAATGACCCGCTGTTCGACTATGACCCGATCTTCCAGAGCATCCCTGACAAGGCTGCCCGCCAGCGCCTGATCTCGCGCTTTTCGCTGGAAGAGACGGTGGACGACAAGATGCTCGGCTACGAATTCGACATCGTCCTGCGCGGCCGCAACGGCACGCCCATGGGTATCTGACATACAGACTGAGCAGGAGCAGACATGAGCAATATCACCACCTCCCAAACCATCGGCCCCTTCCCTCACGAAGCCTGGGCCTGGGCCGTGGAACTGACCGCCCGCGTGGACAGCAGCGCCGCGCAGATCAAGGTTCGCGGTGCCATCTTCGACGGCGACGGCCAGCCCATCAACGACGCCTGGGCCGAGGCCTGGCTGCCCGGCAGCGCCCCGGCCGAGAGCGCCCATGCCATCCCCGGCTATCGTCGCGTACCGAGCGGCGAAGACGGCGGCTTCGCCTTCTCCATCTCGCAACCGCAGGCAGCGGCCGGCAAGCCGGTGGCCTATGTCACCGTGTTCGCCCGTGGCCTGGTCAAACACCAGTTCAGCGCGGTGTTCCTGGAAGACGACCCGGCCCTGGCACAATCGGCACTGCTGGAACAGGTACCGCCGAACCGCCGCGACACCCTCATCGCCCGCAAGCAGGCAGATGGCAGCTATCTGTGGAATATCCACATGCAGGGCGAGCACGAGACGGTATTCTTCGACTACATCTGATCTGAACTGACCGCCACCCACGGCGCCAGCAACAGGGGATCCGCAGGCTCAGGCCTGCCGGATCCCGTTTGCGTTACGGCACCATGGCGGCGGATCAACCTGGAGATTTCATGAGCGTTTCCATATTCGACAGCTTCCTCACCACGTCCGAGATGATCGCCGTCTTCGACGACCAGGCCGTGGTGCAAGCCATGCTGCGCTTCGAACAGGCGCTGGCCGAGGCCGAAGCCGCCGAAGGCGTGATTCCCGAGACCGCTGCCCGCGCCATCGCCAGTGTCTGCCGGGCGCCGCTGTACGACATCCCGGCACTGATCGTGGCCGGCCGCCGTGCCGGTGCGCTGGCCATCCCCCTGGTCAAGGAATTACAGCGCACGGTTGCGCTCTACAGCGAAGAAGCCGCGACCCATGTGCACTGGGGCAGCACCAGCCAGGATGTACTGGACACGGCCATGGTGCTGGTCACGCGCAACGCACTCGACCTGATCGACGCCGAACTGGCGACCCTGACGCAGCGACTGCTGGAACTGGCACGCAGCCATCTGGAAACACCGGTACTGGCGCGCACCCTGATGCAGCCAGCCCAGGTCACCAGCCTGGGCTTCAAATTCTGTGGCTGGGCCGCGCCGCTGCTGCGCTCGCGGGCGCAGTTGCAGAGCTTGTCCAGTCATGCCCTGCAACTGCAACTGGGCGGTGCAGTCGGCACGCTTGCGGTACTGGGTGACAAAGGACCGGCGGTCGCCGCCCGCATGGCGGCGGCACTGGAACTGGCCACGCCCGAAGCCGCCTGGCATACCCAGCGCGACCAATGGATCAGGCTGGGTACCGAGATGGCCGTACTGGCCGGCAGCCTGGGCAAAATCGCCACCGACCTGTCGCTGATGGCGCAAGGCGAGATCGCCGAACTGGCTGAGCCCTCCGGCAACGGCCGTGGCGGTTCCTCGGCCATGCCGCACAAGCGCAACCCGGTCTCCTCCATGATCGCGCTGGCCGCCGCTGCCCGCGCCCCACAGCAAGCCGCGGCGCTGCTGGCCGCCATGGGACAGCAGCACGAACGCGGCCTGGGCAACTGGCAAGCCGAACTGGCCGAGTGGCCGGCCCTGTTCCTCGGTGTACATGGCGCCCTGCGTGCGCTCAATGAAGCCTTCGCCGGCCTGCAGATCGACCAGGAGCGCATGCTGCGCAACATCGATGCCCTGCAGGGCCTGGTATTTGCCGAGTCGGCCTCCATCGCGCTGGCCACCGTGATCGGCCGCCCGCGAGCACATGCCCTGCTGGAACAACTGACGCGCAAGACCGTGGCCGAGGGCGGGCAGCTGGTGGACCTGCTGGTCGCGGCGGTGGAGTCTGACGAATCGCTGCACAAGAGTTTGGACAGCGCGCATCTGCGCGCCCTGTTCGACCCCGTCATCGCGACCCGCCCGGCACGCCGCCTGGCCGAGCAGCAGCTTGAAAGAATGCAGGCTGCACAAGGCAGGCCACCGGCCTGAGTGCAGCGTCCCCAACAAGAACACACCAAAACAGAGAGAGAACACCATGAGCTACGATCCGCTGGACCATGACTTCGAGCGCGGCATGCGCAACCGCCGCAGTGTGCTGGGCGATCAGTGGGTGGACCGGTCGGTGGCCAACGCCACCAACTTCAATGCCGACTTCCAGAATCTCATCACCCGCTTCGCCTGGAACGAAATCTGGGGCCGCCCCGGTCTGGACCACAAGACCCGCCGCATCATCGTGCTGGCCATCACCATCGCCCTGGGCCGCTGGGAAGAATTCGAACTGCACGTCCGTGCCGGCCTCACCGCCGATCCCGCGACTCGTCTGACGCCGGACGAAATGAAGGAAGTCATGATCCAGGCAGCAGTCTATGCCGGCGTCCCGGCGGGCAATACTGCCTTCACCCACGCGCAGAAAATCCTGCGTGAAGTGGGTGAGCAGATCGGCTATGTGGTTGCGCCGCAGGCGCCTGCCAACAGCGTGCATCCCGGCATCGGCCGTGCGGGTCGTACCACCTCTTCCCCGGCGCTGCATTACACCTTACGCGAGCCCCGTAACGGCAAGTCTCCGCGCCATACGGTGGTGCTGTCACATGCGCTGGGTGCCGACCTGATGATGTGGGATGGGCTGGCCAACAGGCTGTCGGCAGATTGCCGCGTGATTGCCTATGATCATCGCGGGCATGGCAGCTCGGAGAAGCTGGATGGCCTCTACAGCATGGCCGACCTGGCCGACGATGCGGCGCGCCTGCTGCGTGAGCTCGATACCGGGCCGGTGGTATGGGTGGGTCTGTCCATGGGTGGCATGGTGGGGCAGGAGCTGGCGTTGCGGCATCCCGGACTGGTGCGGGCGCTGGTGCTGGCCAATACCACCTCGGCCTATCCGGAGGCGGCGCAGGCGGCCTGGCAGCAGCGTATTGCTACCGTGCGGGCGGACGGAATCGAGGCGATTGCCGATGCCGTGATGGGGCGCTATTTCCATGAGGGCTTCCGGGTGGCACACGGGGCGACGGTGGCGCGCTATCGTCATCGGCTGGTCACTACCGATGCAATGGGCTATGTCGGATGCTGTCATGCGGTCGGGACGGTGGATACCACTGCACGGCTTGGTGCCATCAAGGTGCCTACGCTGGTGATTGCGGGGGAGCTGGATCAGGGGACGCCGGTGGCCATGGCACAGGCCCTGGTGGATGCGATCGCTGCTGCCCGGCTGGAGGTGATTGCCGGGGCTTCTCATATCAGTGCGGTGGAGCAGCCTGTGGTGTTTGATGGGCTGGTTGCCGGGTTTATTGAAGGGTTGTGAATTTTTTGCTGGACTTGAGTAGTCTGCACGGAAATCTTTCCTGCGCCCTGGCTTAATGTCTATCTTTCTCCGGGCGGGACGGAGCGCCGGGGGCGGCCCGGCAGCCGCTCACTTTTCTTGCTTCGCCAAGAAAAGTAAGCAAAAGAAGGCGACCGCTACTGCCCCGCCCTCCTTCGGAGGGTCCCCACGTTGGCACCCACGAGAACGGGAAAAATAGAGTCGCTTCGCTCCCACTATTTTCCTGATCCGTTCTCGTGGGCGCCAACGCGGCGGGTCAGAAGCGGACAGCCGATCCGGCTCGCCTTCGGCTTCGCTGAGGGCTCGCTGACGCTTCGGCTCTCTTCGATCCAACAAACTCCTTGGACCAGCCATTCCAACTTCAGATTCACCGACATCACATCACCCCCCTCCGACAAAGCCGAAGGCGAGTCGGCCCATGGCGAGGCCGAAGGCGAGCCCGTATGGCTATTCCCCTTAGAGCCAGCCACCGCAGCGGAGCGAAAAGTGGACAAGAAAAATAGTGGGAGCGAAGCGACTCTATTTTTCCCACTTTTTGCTCCGCTGCGGTGGGGACCCTCCGCAGGAGGGCTGGCTCTCAGGGGTCGCCTTCTTTTGCTTACTTTTCTTGGCGAAGCAAGAAAAGTGAGCGGCTGCCGGGCCGCCCCCGGCGCTCCGTCCCGCCCGGAGAAAGATAGAGATTAAGCCAGGGCGCAGGAAGAACTTCCGTGCAAACTACCCCAGCCCAACTACACAACAACCCAACGACCAAGCTGCGAAACCACTCAAACCCCAGGATCCCGCACCTTCTCCACCTTATCGAACTCAACGTTGTAGAACTCATTCCCCTTAGCCTCGGCCTTGCGCATATACACGGTCTGCACAATATCCCGCGTCCCCGCATCGATGCTCACCGGCCCCCTCACACTCTCCCAGCTCATCCCCTTCATCGCCGCCAGCAACTTCTCACCATCGGCATCCCCCCCCGTCTTCTTCAGCGATTCATACAGAAGATGCATACCGTCATAAGCCCCCACAGAATGGAAGTTGGCCCGCATCCCCTTATTGGCCTGCGCGATCCCCTCCACATACTCCTTGTTGGCCGCAGAAGCATGCGCCGCCGAATAATGATGACTGCTCACCACATCCTTGGCCGCCGCACCAATCCCGGCCATCAGATCATCATCCAGCACATCTCCGGTACAGATCAGCCGTATCCCCGCCGCGCCCAGCCCACGCTCGGTGAACTGCTTGAGCACCGCCGCCCCCTCACCCGAGGGCACGAAGACGAACAACGCCTCCGGCCGGGCATCCTTCACCCGCTGCAGGAAGGGCGCATAGTCAGGATTGCGCAACGGCACCCGCACACTCTCCACCACCTTGCCGCCTGCCTCGCCGAAGGTCTTCACGAACACCTTCTCCGCATCCAGCCCCGGCCCATAATCCGACACGAAGGTCACCACGCTCTTGATCCCATTCTTCGCTGCCCATGACGCCAGCGGCGACGTCACCTGCGCCAGCGTGAAACCAGTACGCACGATATAGGGCGAACGCTGCACGATGATGGAGGTAGCCGCAGCCGTCACGATCATCGGCACCTTGGCCTGGGTCGCGATGGGAGCTGCCGCCAGCGCCAGCGGCGTCAGGCCGAAGCCCATCAGGACTTGTGCCTTGTCACGCGCCACCAGCTCCTGCGCCAGTCGCTTCGTGACGTCAGGTGAAACACCACCATCATCCTTGAGCAGGATGTCCACCTTGCGCCCGGCCACGCTGTCGCCGTTCTTCTGCTGGTACAGCTTCACCGCCGCTTCGATCTGCCGCCCCGTCGAGGCAAACGGCCCCGACATCGGCACGATCAGGCCGACCTTCAGCGGGTCGGCGGCGCGTGCCAGCAGGGGCAGGCCAGTCGCGGTCAGTGCTGCGCCGGCCAGCATCAATTGGCGACGCCTTGCATCGATCATTTCGCTCATCGTGTCTCCTCTCTTTAGTTATTCAAAGATCCAGCACCAGCAATGCGCTCTTTGCGCGGGAACAACAAGGGGTGAACTGATCATTGGCGGCGCGCTCCTCATCGGTCAGGTACTGATCGCGATGATCGGGCTCACCCTCCAGCACGCGGGTGAGGCAGGTGCCACAGATGCCCTGCTCGCACGACACCGGCACATCCACGCCATGCTCGGACAGCACCTGGATCACCGTGCGCCCGGGCGGGATGGCATAGACCTGGCCGCTGCTGGCCAGCTTCACGTCGAAGGCGGCGTTGCCGTCGGCCTGCGCCGGTGCTGCGCCGAAATACTCGAAGTGCAGCTGCGACTCCGGCCAGCCGCGTCTGCGGGCCGTCTCCAGCACGTGTGCAATAAAGCCGGTTGGGCCGCAGACATAGATACGGGTGGAGGGATCGGTCCTGGACAGCAAGGCGTCGAGGTCGAGTTTCTGATCGGCCTCGCCATCGTCGTAGTGATGCACGATACGATCGGCGAAGGTCGAAGCGGCAATGCGCTCGCGAAATGCCTGGCGCATTGGCGAGCGCGCACAATAGTGCAGCTCGAACGAATCCCCAGCGGTGGCCAATGCCTCGGCCATGCAGAGGATGGGGGTGACACCGATGCCGCCGGCCAGCAGCAGGCTGTGCGGCGCCGGCTGCAATGCGAACTGGTTGCGCGGCGCGCTGATGGTGATGAGGTCGCCCACCTTCAGCGCATCATGCACGGCCAGCGAACCGCCACGCGACTGCGGATCGCGCAGAACACCGATCTGGTAGCGATGCCGTTCATGGGGCGCATTGCACAACGAATACTGGCGCAGCAAGCCGCCCGGCAGATGCACATCGATATGCGCCCCGGCTGCAAACTCCGGCAAAGGCCCGCCATCGACGGCCACCAGCTCCAGGCCGATGATGCCCTCGGCCTCTTCGCGACGTGCGGCGACCTTGACCTGCAATGTCGTCATGCTGCCCCCTTATGCCGCTGCGGACTTGCCGGCCTCGGCGTCGCGGGCCAGCCACTTGTCGAGGATCTTGCGCGACTGCACGCCGCCGGCATCGATGTTCAGTGCCAGCAGGCGCCGCTCGGGATACTTCAGCAGGTTGGCCTGCTGCAGTTCCAGCATTTCACGGTCCTCGCCGAAGATCTTGCCCTGGCCGTCACGAATGGTGGCCGTCAGCTCCTGATCGTCGGGACGGAAATGACGTGCCATGCCCCAGAAGTACCAGTGCGAGGTCTCGGTCTCGGGCGTGATGAAGTCGACCACGATGCTGGATGCCTTGTGCTGCGCGGGCGCCTCGTAGCCGCCATGGCCGGCATGGGCCACGCCGACTTCGATCATGACGTGGCTGGGTGGGGTGAAGCGACAGACCTGCCAGCGATCCACCGGGACATCATCGGCCAGGCCATTGCCGCGCAAGGCCATGCGCCAGAACGGCGGCGCCATGATGTTTTCCATGTAGCGACTGGTGATGACCTGCTCACCTTCGACGCGGGTGTTCACGGGGGCCTCGTCGATTTCCTTCTGGCCGATGCTGGAGGCATGCACATAGGTCTCATGCGTGAGATCCATCAGGTTGTCGATCATCAGCCGGTAATCGCAGTTGATGTGATAGAGACCGCCACCATACGCCCACTCGGGGTTGTCCGCCCATTCGAGATGATGGATCAGGGCCGGATCGGCCAGCTCCTTCTCGCCCGGCCAGATCCAGATGAAACCGTAGCGCTCCACCACCGCAAAACTGCGGATGCACGGGAAGCCGCGCACCCGCTGGCCAGGCATGCTGACGGGCTTGCCGTCGCATCCCATTTCCAGTCCGTGGTAGCCACACACCAGCTGGCCGTCGCGCACGAAACCCAGTGACAGCGGCGCACCACGATGCGGGCAGAAATCCTCTACCGCCGCGACCTTGCCTTCGGCGCCACGATAGAACACGATCTTCTCGCCGCAGATCTGGCGGCCCAGCGGCTTGCTGGCAATTTCGTCGGGGGTACAGGCAACGTACCAGGCATTCTTGGGGAACATGACAGTCTCCTCTCGGGTGAATTCCTCAATCGGCGCGCAGCACGGACGGCCGGCGCCATGATCAGTCTTGGGTCTCTTGCTTGTTTGTTGATCCGCAGGTCTGTCGATTCTGTTGATCCAGATCCTGTCGGGTCTCCTGCTTTTTTGTTTTAATATTCAGTACACTGAATGTATGAGAAAAGTATCCGCTAATCCGCTGCGCAAGTAAACTCACTGGCGGAGTTTTTTCGTTGCGCGTTGCATCAATTGATTGAGGGAAAGCGCGGGCCTGCCCTACACTGCCGCTCACCTCGTCGCCCTGCCGATCCGAACTGCGAGCCACGGCTCATCGACTGACCACACCATGTCCACCACACCGCACCCCGACCAAGAAAGCCAGCTGATCGACCTGTACGAACATCCCGGTCACCTGTTGCGGCGCGCCCAGCAGATTTCGGTCTCGATCTTCCATGACGAGACCGGCGGCGTGGTCACGCCGGTGCAATACGCCATCCTGCGCATGCTCTCCAACCACCCCGGCATCGATCAGGTGACGCTGTCCGGGCTGGTGGCCATCGACACGTCCACCGGTGCCACCGTTTGTGCGCGGCTGGAAGAAAAAGGTCTGCTGGTGCGCGAAGTGATTCCGCACAACCGCCGCCAGCGCGCCCTGCGCATCACGCCGGCCGGCGAGGCCCTGCTGCAGGAACTGATTCCCGGATTGCAGCGGCTGCGCAAGCGCATCCTGGCACCGCTGGATGACGCCGAAAAAGCGCAATTCATGCTGCTGCTGGACAAGCTGGTGCACGAAAACAACCCGCATAGCCGCGCCCCGCTGGCCAGGTTGCGCAACGAAAGCTGCGATGAGGACTGAGGACGGTCCCACTTGCTACATACCCGTCGGAAACAGCGCCGTCGTCAGGCTACGCAGCCAGGCATTGCCGCCATCCTTGTGATACTTGCGATGCCAGTGCTGCTTGAGGTCCAGGGATGGCATCTCAAACCCGGGCTCCACCAGCCGGATATTGGAAAAGCGTGCCACGAACTCGCCGAAGGCACGCGGGACAGTGGCGATCAGGTCAGAGGTGGCGATCAACAGCGGGATAGACATGAAATGGGAAGTCGACAGGACTACCCGACGCCTGATCTTGCGACGTAGCAGGAAACGCTCGCACATGGGTTCGTCACGGCCTTCGGCATTGATGACGATATGCCCCATGGCAAGGAACTGATCCAGACTGATCTCCTGCGCCAGCAGCGGATGTTCGGCGCGCAGCAGGCAGACGAAATCATGTGAGAACAGCCGTTGCTGGAAGAAGTTACGGTTCTTCAAGTCGGGGAAATAGCCGATGGCCAGGTCCACCTCACCGCTTTCCAGCGCCACGACCAGTGCCTCGGGCGACATCGTCACCGTCTCCACGGAGGCATGCGGAGCCTCGTCACGAACCCGCTGCAGCAACCTCGGCAACAACATCAGCTCACCGATATCCGACAGCGCCAGCACGAAGCGCTTGGTGGTCGTGGCCGGCGTGAATTGTTCGCTGGCCAGCACTTCGGCATGAACCCGCTGCAGGATTTCGCGGGTGGGGTCGATCAGGGTGCAGGCGCGCGGTGTCGGCTGCATGCCGCGCCCGGTCTTCACGAATAGCGGATCACCCAGTGCGCTGCGCAGTTTGTTGAGCGCCATGCTCACCGCAGGCTGGCTCATGTCGAGCTTCCTTGCAGCCGCGCTGACACTGCGCTCCTCGAAGATTGCCAAGGCGATCGGCAATAGATTCAGATCGAAATTGGCCATTCTCCCCTCCCATTTCCCACATGAAAGATGCCGAACATACAGCGCCTGAAAATAGTTACCAATTCCAATGTCGAATAAACGTTATTCGTGATTAACGGATTCTCAAATAAAGTCAGAACGGTATGATTACGCGACGATAGTTTCCGCACGGACATACCCCGTCCACAACATGCTCAAGAAGATCAATGTCGCGGAGCTGGTCCTCGGGATGTACTTTTGCGGCTTCGACGCCGGCTGGCTCAATCATCCGTTCTGGAAGACCCGCTTCCTGCTCAAGCACGAGAACGACCTGGAACAGGCACGCGCCAGCGGCATCGCCTATTGCTGGATCGATATTTCGCGTGGTCGGGATGTGATGGCGGCGGTCGAAGATGATCGAATGACGGTGCCGTCAGGAGCCCCTCGGGACGGCGGTGATGATGACGCAGCACTTGCTGTCGAGGTCATCGTTACGAGGACGGCCGATGACCCGGCCCTGGAACAGGCCATCGCCCTGCGCGAACATGCAAGGGAGCTCACCCGCAGTATGTTCACCGCGGCCCGCATGGGCAGGGTGGTGGCCCTACCGCAATGCGTGGACCTGGTGAAAGAGATCGCCTGCTCGGTGCTGCGCGATCCGACCGGCTTGCTCAGCGTACTGCGCCTCAAGCTCAATGACGAATATACCTACCTGCACTCGGTAGCGGTATGCGCGCTGATGGTGGCCCTGGGCAGGACGCTGGGATTGAGCGAGTCGGCCTGTCGCGAGGCAGGACTGTGCGGTTATCTGCATGATGTGGGCAAGGCCTTCATCGACGACGACATCCTCAACAAGCCCGGCAGGCTCAGCGACGAGGAATTCGCCCTGATCAAGCGGCATCCGGAACTGGGGTACCAATACCTGATCCAGAACCCGGACATGCCAGCCTATGCCTGCGAGGTCTGCCTGCATCACCATGAAAGGCTGGACGGGCGCGGCTATCCCGATGCCCTGGCAGCCGAAGCAATCACCCAGTACACCCGGATGACGGCGATCTGCGACGTCTATGACGCGCTGACCTCGGAGCGTCCCTACAAACAGGGTTGGGACCCGGCCGATGCGCTCTACCAGATGGCCAGCTGGGAAGGACATTTCGATCGCCACCTATTGCTGGCTTTCGTCAAGACCCTGGGCATCTACCCGGTAGGCTCGTTAGGGCCTGTTCACATTTAATCTGCGAGATGCGTTGGCGCCAGAAGGCGTGGTGGCAAGGCGCGCGTCAGGGTTGG
>NZ_JABXGI010000015.1:0-116273 GCF_022627865.1 Herbaspirillum sp. C7C2 | reverse complement strand
GCGGGAACCCTCCGCAGGAGGGCTGGCTCTTGGGGGCCGTTTTCTTTGCTTACTTTCTTTGGCGGGCCAAAGAAAGTAAGCGGCTGCCGGGCCGTCCCCGGCGCTCCCCTGCGACCGAAGAAAGATAGAAATTAAGCCAGGGCGAAGGAAGAAATCCCATGCAGACTACCCGATACCCGAACATCCAACAGAACAAGGCATTAAAGAAAGTTTAATCCTCCTAGCAACAACATCGACGCAGCGTTAATAGGGCAAGAAAAGGACTCCCCCCTGTCACCTGCGTCGACCCGCAAGCAAGCCAATCCAACAGAAACAAGGAACCCAAGAAGGAGTCCAGCAACATGCAACACAAGCCAAACAGCAAGACCCTGCTGATCAGGAACGCCCGCGTGCTCGTCACCATGAACGACACCCGCGAAGAAATCCCGCAAGGCGCCATCTACATCCGCGACAACGTGATCGAACAGGTCGGCAAGAGTGCCGACCTGCCGCAGCAGGCCGATGAAATCATCGACGCCACCCACCATGTCGTCATCCCCGGCCTGGTCAATACCCACCACCACATGTACCAGAGCCTCACGCGCGTCATCCCCGCCGCGCAGAATGGCGAACTGTTCAACTGGCTCACCAACCTCTACCCGATCTGGGCCGGCCTCACCCCCGAGATGATCCAGGTCTCCACGCTCACCGCCATGGCCGAGCTGATCCTCTCCGGCTGCACCACCAGCAGCGACCACCTCTACATCTACCCCAACCAGACCCGCCTGGACGACAGCCTGGAAGCCGCGACCCAGATCGGCATGCGCTTCCACGGCGCCCGAGGCGCCATGAGCGTAGGCCAATCCAAGGGCGGCCTGCCGCCGGATCGCGTGGTGGAAGACGAAGAAGCCATCCTCAAGGACAGTCGCCGCCTCATCGAGACCTATCACGACCCGGCGCGTCACGCCATGCAGCGCATCGTGGTCGCCCCCTGCTCGCCCTTCTCGGTCTCGCGCGACCTGATGCGCGAAGCCGCCAATCTGGCCCGCCACTACGGCGTCTCGCTGCACACCCACCTGGCCGAGAACGTCAACGACATCGCCTACAGTCGCGAGAAATTCAACATGACCCCGGCCGAATACGCCGAGGACTGCGGCTGGGTCGGCCACGACGTCTGGCACGCCCACTGCGTGCAACTGGATGATCACGGTATCGATCTCTTCGCCCGCACCGGCACCGGCGTGGCGCATTGCCCCTGTTCCAACATGCGCCTGGCCTCCGGCATCGCCCCCATCCGCAAGATGCTGGACGCAGGCGTGCCGGTCGGACTGGGGGTGGATGGCAGTGCCTCCAACGACAGCGCCCACATGCTGGGTGAAGTGCGTCAGGCCATGCTGCTGCAGCGGGTAGGATTCGGCCCGGACGCCATGACGGCACGGCAGGCGCTGGAGATCGCCACCCTGGGTGGTGCGAAGGTATTGAATCGGGATGACATCGGCGCGCTCAAACCCGGCATGTCAGCCGATCTGGTGCTGTTCGACACGCGCCAGCTGGCCTTTGCCGGGGCGCTGCATGACCCGGTGGCCGCGCTGGTGTTCTGCACCCCGGCCAATGTGGACTACAGCATCATCAACGGCCGCGTGATCGTGCGCGAGGGGCAATTCACCAGCATCGATCTGGGGGTGGTGCTGGAGCGGCACAACGCCCTGTCGCTGCAACTGGCTGAAGCGGCCCGCTCATCGGCCCACTAACCCACCCTCACTCCGGAGTCGAACATGCGTATCTCGGACATGAAGATCGGCGCCCGCCTGGCGCTGGGTTTTGGCGCAGTCATGGTGCTCCTGCTGGCCATCGCCATACTCGGCAACCTGCAACTGGGACGACTGGCCGATGGCATCGGCCTCATCGTCAAGGACCGCTATCCCAAGACGGTCATGGCCAACACGGTACAGATCCAGGTCAACAAGATCGCCCTGGATATCCGCGACATCCTGCTCACCAGCGACCCCGAGCGCATCAAGGCCCTAGCCGCCGATGCCACGGCGGCCGACCGCAAGATGAACGAATACCTGGCCAGGCTGCAGCAAGTGGCACGCACCGAGGAAGACAGGCGATACGTGGAAGCCGCTATCGCGGCACGCCAGGCCTACGTTCCCGCGCGCGACCAGCTCATGGCCCTGGCCATGGCGGGTCGCACCGATGAAGCCCGTGCCTTCCTGCCGCAGCAATTCATGCCGGTGCAGATCAAGTACTTCATTGCGCTCGATGCCATGTTCGACTACCAGGGTGGTCTGATGGATGCGGCCGGCGAAGCAGCCACCCGGGATTCGGCCAGTGCCCGTCTACTCATCAACAGCCTGGCCGTGGTCGCTCTGCTGCTGGCTACCGCAGTCGCATGGCTGGTCTCGCGCAGCATCTCGCGCCCGCTCGGCCATGCCGTGGGCGTGGCACGGCGGGTGGCCGAAGGCGACCTGTCCACGCAGGTGGAAGTCACCTCGCGCGACGAGACTGGCGAGCTGATGGCGGCCCTGAAACTGATGAATGAGAACTTGCGCAACATCGTTGGTCGCGTGCACCAGGGCAGCAATACGATCCACCATGCCGCCGGTGAAATCGCCAGCGGCAACCTGGATCTCTCGGCCCGCACCGAGCAGCAGGCGGGCTCCCTGGAAGAAACCGCCTCGGCCATGGAAGAGCTGACCACCACCGTCAGACAGAACGCCAACAACGCCCGTCAGGCCACGCAACTGGCCAGCACCGCCTCCGGCATCGCGGTACAGGGCGGGAGCGTGGTGCATCGGGTGGTCGATACGATGGCTGACATCAATGCGTCCTCACGGCAGATCGTGGACATCATCGCGGTCATCGACGGCATCGCCTTCCAGACCAATATCCTCGCGCTCAATGCTGCCGTGGAAGCCGCGCGTGCCGGCGAACAGGGACGCGGCTTTGCGGTGGTGGCCTCGGAGGTGCGCTCGCTGGCCCAGCGCAGCGCCAGCGCCGCCCGCGAGATCAAGACCCTGATCCATGACTCGGTGGGCAAGATCGAAAACGGCAGTACCCTGGTGCAGCAGGCCGGCAGCACCATGGAGGATGTGGTGGCCAGCGTGCAAAGGGTCAACACCATCATCGCCGAGATCAGCCGGGCCAGCCAGGAGCAGAGCACGGGCCTGGAAGAAATCAACCGGGCCATCACCCAAATGGACGAATCGACCCAGCAGAACGCGGCCCTGGTGGAACAGGCCGCCGCCGCCGCCCAGTCCATGCGCGACCAGGCCGTGCAGTTGCAGGATGTGGTGGGGGTGTTCAAGCTGGCGCCAGCGCACCCATGAAAGAAAGCCGTTCAGCATGATGCTGAACGGCTTCTCCGGCCGTCATGATGGTTATCCGGCCTATCCCCACACCTCCGCCACCCGCAACAGATTGGTACTCCCCGGCTGCCCGAAGGGCATGCCGGCAGTGATCGCAATCTGATCTCCCTTGCGCGCAAATCCCTCCCGCACCGCTGCCTGGCAGGCAGCACCGACCAGCTGGCTTTCGTCGTGCATCTGTTCGCTGATGGTGGAATGCACGCCCCATACCAGCGCCAGCCGTCGGGCTGTCGTCAGTTGCGGGGTGATGCAGAGGATGGGCGCGGACGGGCGTTCGCGGGCGGCGCGCAGGCTGGTATGGCCGGAGCTGGTGTAGGTCACCGTGGCGCTGGCGCCGAGGATACCGGTGACGTCGCGCAGGGCGGCGCAGATGGCGTCCGGGCGGTTGCGTTGCGGGGCCGCGTACTGGGCCTGCATCAGCGTGCGGTAGAGCGGGTCTCGCTCCACTTCGGTGATCACCCGATCCATCATCGTCACCGCCTGCACCGGGTAGTCGCCATGGGCCGATTCGGCCGAGAGCATCACCGCGTCCGAGCCATCGTAGATGGCACTGGCTACATCCGAGACTTCTGCGCGGGTGGGGACCGGGGCGCTGATCATGGATTCCAGCATCTGGGTGGCGATCACGACCGGCTTGCCCTGCTGGCGGCAGGCACGCAGGATGCGCTTTTGCGTGCCCGGCACGCATTCCGGGGGCAGCTCCACACCGAGGTCGCCGCGCGCCACCATGATGGCGTCCGAGACGTCGACAATCTCTTCCAGCCGGTCCAGCGCGGCAGGCTTTTCCAGCTTGGAAAGAATGGCCGCGCGGCCTGCAACCAGGCTGCGGGCTTCCTTCACATCTTCAGGACGTTGTACGAAGGATAGTGCGATCCAGTCCGCGCCCATGTCCAATGCGAAATCGAGGTCGCGCCGGTCCTTGGCGGTCAGTGCGGGAATCGGCAACACCGCATCCGGCACATTGACGCCCTTGCGGTCGGACAGCACGCCGCTGTTGACCACGCGGGTAAGGATGCGGGCGCCATCGCTGGAGTCGACCTGCAGCCGCACCTTGCCATCGTCGATCAACAGGCTTTGCCCGGGTCCGATGACCTCGAACAATTCCGGATGCGGCAGGCATACCCGGTGAGCATCACCAGGGGTCGCATCGTGGTCCAGCACGAAGGCCTGCCCGGCCTCGACACTCACACGGCCTTGGGCGAACTGGCCGATGCGCAGCTTGGGGCCTTGCAGGTCGGCCAGGACGGCGATGGGACGGCCCACTTCCTGCTCCACCTGGCGCACGATCTGGTAGCGGGCGTGATGGTCGGCGTGGCTGCCGTGACTGAAATTGAAACGGAACACGTCGGCACCCGCCTCGAAGAGGGCGCGGATCATTTCCGGCGTGGCACTGGCGGGGCCGAGGGTGGCGACGATTTTGGCCTGGCGTTGGCGGCGCATGAACATCCTCTTTAAATTGTTTTGATCATTAAAAAGCCGTTCGGACTGAGTAGATCCGAAGGATCGTATCGAAGGCGCTCTCACGTCTGCGCGCCTTCGATACGCCGCTTGCGCGGCTACTCAGTCCGAACGGGATGAGGTATGCCAGGACCATCATCATCCCTGGCCGCACCTCATGCTGGCAGCGTCAACTGCTCACGCCTGGGCAATCTCATGGTTGGACATGATCTCCACGGCGCGGCACAGCGCCGAGTGATCCAGTCCGCTCAGGCCATGGGCGGCGCAGGCATTCATCAGCTCCTGCGCGGTGGCGGTGTTGGGCAGGCTGATGCCCAGCGCCTTGGCGCCCTGCAAGGCCAGGTTCAGGTCCTTCTGGTGTAACTCGATGCGGAAGCCCGGATTGAAGCTGCGCTTGACCATGCGTTCGCCATGCACCTCCAGGATGCGCGAGGCGGCGAAGCCCCCCATGAGCGCCTGACGCACCCGGGCCGGATCGGCACCGGCCCTGGAAGCGAACAGCAGTGCCTCGGCCACGGCCTGGATGTTCAGGGCCACGATGATCTGGTTGGCGACCTTGGTGGTCTGGCCGTCACCGTTGCCGCCGACCAGGGTGATGTTCTTGCCCATCAGTTCGAACAGGGGCTTGACGTCGTTGAAAGCCGATTCCGATCCGCCGACCATGATGGTCAGCGAGGCGGCCTTGGCGCCGACTTCGCCACCCGAGACCGGTGCATCCAGGTACTGGCAACCCAGGGCGTTGATCTTCTGCGCGAACTCCTTGGTGGCGATGGGCGAGATGGAACTCATGTCGACCACGATCTTGCCGGGCGAGAGGCCTTCGGCCACGCCCTTTTCGCCGAACAGCACAGCCTGGACGTGCGGCGTGTCCGGCACCATGACGATGACGATGTCGGCGCGCTTGGCCACTTCCGCGCCCGAGGTGCAGACGGTGGCGCCGCCTTCCAGCAATCCCGCCGGCGGGTTTTTCTGGTCATGCAGGTAGAGCTTGTGGCCGCCTTGTTGCAGCTTGTCCGCCATGGGTGCGCCCATGATACCCAGGCCGATGAATCCGACTTTTGCCATGCTGTGTCTCCTCAAGAAAAGATGAAATCCTGCTTGCGCGCACTTGCGCATTCACGCCCTCACGCGTGCTGCAAGCCGTGTTGCGCCATCCAGCCCAGGCCGGCAACGGTGCCGGCCTGCGGTTTGTATTCGCAGCCGATCCAGCCGCGATAGCCGATCTCCTGCAGCCAGCCGAACAGGTAGCGGTAATTGATTTCGCCGCTGCCGGGCTCGCCGCGCCCGGGGTTGTCGGCCAGTTGCACGTGGCCGATCAGGGAAAGGTTGGCCTTGAGGGTGTTGGCCAGTTCGCCCTCCATGCGCTGCATGTGATAGATGTCGTACTGGACGAAGAGATTGTCCGAGCCGGTGGCCAGGATCAGCTCTACCGCCTGGCGCGTGGTGTTGAGGAAGAAGCCGGGGATGTCGAAATGGTTGATCGGTTCGATCAGCAGGCGGATGCCCTGCTCCTTGAGCTTGCTGGCGGCGTACTTGAGATTGCCCACCAGCACCTCGCGGGCGGCCTCGCGCGAGACACCCGGTGGCAGGATGCCGACCAGGCAGTTCAGCTGCGGCACTTCCAGCGCCTTGGCATAGCGGATCGCCTCATCGACACCGGCGCGGAACTCGGCCACCCGGTCCGGGTGGCAGGCAATGCCCCGCTCGCCCGCATCCCAGTTGCCGGCTGGCAGGTTGTGCAATACCAGTTGCAAGCGATGGGTGCGCAGCTGGTCGGCGATCTGCTGCGGCGTGAAGGCATACGGGAACAGGAATTCCACGCCCTTGAAACCGGCATCGGCCGCAGCCTTGAAGCGTTCCAGGAAAGGCTGTTCGGTGAACAGCATGGTGAGATTGGCAGCAAGTCGGGTCATCGTGGCTCCTCTTAGTCCAGCAGGCTGATGGCGGTGGGGGCATCCTCGGCGCGCTCGGCCAGGGCTTCGAATTCGTTGATGGCATCGATCTCGGTGCCCATGGCGATGTTGGTGACGCGCTCCAGGATGATTTCCACCACCACCGGCACGCGATACTCGGCCATCCAGCGCTGCGCCTGGGCCAGCGCATCCTGGATGCCATTGGGGTCGGTCACGCGGATGGCCTTGCAGCCCAGGCCCTCGACGACGGCCACATGGTCCACGCCATAGCCCTGCAGTTCGGGGGCGTTGATGTTCTCGAAGGCCAGCTGCACGCAGTAGTCCATCTCGAAGCCGCGCTGGGCCTGGCGGATCAGGCCGAGGTAGGAGTTGTTGACCAGCACGTGCAGGTAGGGCAGCTTGAATTGCGCGCCCACGGCGAGTTCTTCGATCATGAACTGGAAGTCGTAGTCGCCCGAGATGGCCACCACCTTCTTCTGCGGATCGGCCGCCACCACGCCCAGTGCGGCGGGGATGGTCCAGCCCAGCGGACCGGCCTGGCCGCAGTTGATCCAGTGGCGGTCCTTGTAGACATGCAGGAATTGCGCGGCGGCGATCTGCGACAGGCCGATGGTGGCGACGTAGCAGGTATCGCGGTCGAAGGCGCGGTTCATTTCCTCATAGACGCGCTGCGGCTTGACCGGTACCTCGTTGAAATGGGTGCGCCGCTGCAGGGTCTTCTTGCGCTGCTGGCACTCGGTCAGCCAGGCCGAGCGGTCAGGCAGGCGGCCCGCCGCCTTGAGTTCACGTGCCACCTCGACGAACAGATTCAGTGCGGCGCCGGCATCGCTGACAATGCCATAGTCGGGGCCAAAGACGCGGCCGATCTGGGTCGGTTCGATATCGACGTGGACGAACTTGCGGCCCTTGGTGAAGACATCGATGGAGCCGGTATGGCGATTGGCCCAGCGATTGCCGATGCCGAGCACGAAGTCCGAGGCCAGCAGCGTGGCATTGCCATAGCGGTGGCTGGTCTGCAGGCCGACCATGCCGGCCATCTGCGGGTGATCGTCAGGGATGGCGCCCCAGGCCATGAGCGTGGGGATGACCGGCACGCCGGTCAGTTCGGCAAACTCCACCGCCAGCCCGGCAGCGTCGGCATTGACCACGCCGCCGCCGATGGTCAGCAGTGGACGTTCGGCGGCGTTGAGCATCTCCAGGGCCTTCTCGATCTGGGCGCGGGTGGCGGCGGGACGATAGACAGGCAGCGGCGCATAGGTATCCGGGTCGAAATCGATCTCGGCCATCTGCACATCGAAGGGCAGGTCGATCAGCACCGGCCCCGGGCGGCCCGAGCGCATCAGGTGGAAAGCCTGCTGGAATACGCGCGGCACCTGGGCCGGCTCGCGCACGGTCACGGCCCACTTGGTGACGGGCTTGGCGATGGACTCGATGTCCACGGCCTGGAAGTCTTCCTTGTAGAGCCGCGCACGCGGGGCCTGGCCGGTGACGCACAGGATGGGAATGGAATCGGCCTGGGCCGAATAGAGGCCGGTGATCATGTCGGTGCCGGCAGGCCCCGAGGTACCGATGCACAGGCCGATGTTGCCGGCCCTGGCGCGGGTATAGCCCTCGGCCATGTGGGAGGCGCCCTCCACATGGCGCGCCAGAATGTGTCCGATGCCGCCGTGCTTTTTGAGGGCCGAATAGAAGGGGTTGATGGCCGCGCCCGGTACGCCGAAGGCCTGCAGGCAGCCCTCCTTGACCAGTACATGCACTGCCGCGTCGACTGCTCTCATCTTTGCCATGCTCGTTCTCCAGATGTCCGTTGGGATGGTGTTGATCTCTGGAGGCCATGCTAGTCATTACAAATCCGGATGATAAGTATCATCAGAATCCACTGATTACTTACCAAAAGTATGGAAACATAGAAAAAGTATTGAATTACACTGCAGCCAGGAGGAATTGATGGACAAACTCAAGCAAATCGAAGCCTTCGTTTCGGTGGTGGACAAGGGCAGCCTGGCCGCCGCCGCGCTGGAAGAACAGGTCACGCCGGTGATGATGGGGCGGCGCATCGATGCCCTGGAAAAGCGCCTGGGGACCAAGCTCATGCACCGGACCACGCGCCACCTGACGCTGACCGAGCAGGGCAGCGTCTTCCTGGATCACTGCCGCAAGCTGCTGGAACAGATGGACACGGCCGAAAAGAGCGTGGCCGAAGGGCGTCACAAGGCCACCGGCCACCTGGTGGTCTCTACGCCTGCCGCCTATGGCCGGCTGCATGTGGCGCCGCATGCCCCGACCTTCCTGGCGGCCCACCCGGAGGTGCAGATCTCCTTCAACCTGACCGATCGCGTGGTGGATCTGGTGCGCGAGGGCTATGACCTGGGCATCCGCATCGGCGGCGCCATTGAGCCCAGTTTCGTGGCCGTGCGCCTGGCCAGCAACCGCCGCGTGGTCTGCGCGGCGCCGGATTACCTGCATCGCCACGGCATCCCGCGCACGCTGGACGACCTGGCGCGCCATAACTGCCTGGCCTTCAATCTGCAGGGCGGCCAGCAGCGCGGCTGGTATTTCCAGCAGAATGGCAAGCCGGTCATCATCAAGGTACAGGGCAAGCTGGATTGCAACGATGGCGAACTGCTGCACCGCTGGGCCAGCGAAGGGCTGGGACTGGCCTGGCGCTCCACCTGGGAAATCCAGGCGCAACTGGCGTCAGGCGAGCTGGTGACGGTGCTGGACGACTACGCCCTGCCCCACTACGACATCATGGCGGTCTACCCGCAGCAGCGGCACCTGCCGGCCAAGACGCGCTTTTTCATCGATTACCTCAAGGACGTCTATGCCCAGCCGGACTACTGGAACCGGGCACGCAGTCCGGCCCGAACGGCCTGAGGCGAAAGCCGAAAAGCGGGCGTTCCCGGATGCAATCCGACAACAGTGGCAAAATCTCGGTCCTGGCGGCAATTTGCGACGATCGATTGCTTACCCGTATGCCGACAATGCAATGCAACAAAATCCGCCTGCCAGGCGGGTTTTCCGCCAATCCGACCGTTATAACCCCAGCCCAATAATGGCTATGCCCCGGCCCTTACATCGCGCATCATGAAATTCAACGACATTACGAACGCTGCCAAGACAACAGCAACGCCCACTTTCTGCCTGCCACCGCTGCAGGCGGGTTTTCCGGCGCATAAAAAAGGACCCAACGGAGACAACCCACAATGAACGCCCTGAACAGATTCTTCCGCCTGGAAGAAAACGGCACCACCGTGCGCACCGAGCTGCTGGCCGGGCTCACCACCTTCCTGACGATGGCCTACATCATCTTCGTCAATCCCTCCATCCTGGGGGACGCCGGCATGCCCAAGGACTCGGTGTTCGTCGCCACCTGCGTGGCCGCTGCCGTGGGCACGCTCATCATGGGCCTGTACGCCAACTACCCCATCGGCCTGGCACCCGGCATGGGGCTCAATGCCTACTTCGCCTATGCCGTGGTCAAGGGCATGGGCTTCCCGTGGCAGGCCGCGCTGGGCGCGGTGCTGATCTCGGGCTGCCTGTTCCTGCTGGTGAGCGTGCTGCGCGTGCGCGAGTTGATCATCCAGAGCATTCCGCGCTCCTTGCGCACGGCCATCCCGGCCGGCATCGGGCTGTTCCTGGCGATCATTTCGCTCAAGAGCGCCGGCATCGTCGCCGCCAATCCGGCCACCTTCGTGACCCTCGGTGACCTGCACCAGCCGGCGCCGGTGATGGCCGTCATCGGCTTCCTGGTGATCGTGGCGCTGGACCGCCTGAAGGTGCGCGGGGCGCTGCTGATCGGCATCCTGCTGGTGACGGTGCTGTCGTTCGTCTTCGGCGGCAACCATTTCTCGGGCATCTTCGCCGCACCGCCCTCGATTGCGCCGACCTTCCTGCAACTGGATATCAAGGGCGCCATTTCCATGGGCCTGATCAATGTGGTGCTGGTGTTCTTCCTGGTGGAACTGTTCGACGCCACCGGCACCCTGATGGGCGTGGCCACCCGCGCCGGGCTGATGAAGGACGGCAAGATGGCGCGCCTGAACAAGGCCCTGATGGCCGACAGCACGGCCATCGTCGCCGGCTCCCTGCTGGGCACTTCGTCCACCACCGCCTACATCGAGAGCGCCGCCGGCGTACAGGCCGGTGGCCGTACCGGCCTCACCGCCGTGGCCATCGCGGTACTGTTCCTGCTGTGCCTGTTCATCGCACCGCTGGCTGGCGTGGTACCGGCCTATGCGACGGCACCGGCGCTGTTCTTCGTGGCCTGCCTGATGCTGCGCGAACTGGTGCACATCGACTGGGACGACACCACCGAATGCGTGCCGGCCGTGATCACGGCGCTGGTGATGCCCTTCACCTATTCGATCGCCAATGGCCTGGCACTGGGCTTCATCAGCTACGCCGGCCTGAAGCTGCTCACCGGTCGCGCCCGGGACGTGTCGGTGGTAATCTGGATCATCGCTGCGATCTTCCTGTTCAAGATCATCTACCTCGGTGGCGAATGAGCGCATGCAGCGTCATGAAGTAGTCTGAACCATCGAAGAGGCGGCCCGCAACGACAGGGGCTGCCTCTTCGGGATCGTGACAAGAGGGAACCCGACAATCGTCCGCAACAATAGGCTGCGGACAATCCGTTTCCTCTTTTGACGACCCCGGCACGTTTCTTGAATGCCATCTGGCCACGGGAGACACCACAGGCCGGCCGCCGCCCCGAGCGGACATGCCGCCTGAAAGCAGATCCAATAATAAGAAGCACGCCCCACGATACGCCCTGGAGCGCGCCATAAAGCAGTCTGTTTTGTAGACAATCCATATTGAGTAAAGCCAAATGCCAGAGACCATCCGCCCCATCCAGTTCTACTTTCGCGGCCAGACCCACGAAGTAGCAGGCCAACCCACGACCCGCACCGTTCTGCAGCATCTGCGCGAAGACCTGCATTGCACCGGCACCAAGGAAGGCTGTGCCGAAGGCGATTGCGGAGCCTGCACCGTGGTGGTGGGCGAGCTGCGCAATGATCAGCTGGAGCTCAAGACGGTCAACTCCTGCATCCAGTTCCTGCCCACCCTGGACGGCCGGGCGCTGTTCACCGTGGAAGACCTGAAGCAGGCCGATGGCTGCCTGCATCCGGTACAGCAGGCCATGGTGGAATGCCATGGCTCGCAGTGCGGCTTCTGCACGCCGGGTTTCGTGATGTCGCTGTGGGGCCTGTACCTGAAGCACGACCAGGACGGCGTCACGCCGACCAAGCGCGAGATCGATGACGCCCTTTCCGGCAACCTGTGCCGCTGCACCGGCTATCGCCCCATCATCGATGCGGCACGCCGCATGGGCGAACTGCCCAAGGTGGATTTCGACCGTGACGCCGTCAAGACCGCGCTACGCGCCATCGACCGCGACGCGCCGCTGGCCGTGACGCATGGCGGCCAGACCTTCCACGCCCCACGCACGCTGGCGCAGCTGCTGCAGTTGCGCGCCGAGCTGCCCAAGGCGCGCATCCTGGCCGGTTCCACCGATGTGGGCCTGTGGGTGACCAAGCAGATGCGCGAGCTGGGTGACATCCTCTACATCGGTCGCGTGGAAGAACTGCGCGCCATGTCCGTGCAGGATGGCATGCTGGAGATCGGTGCCGGCGTCTCGCTGGAGGACGCCTACGCCGAAGCGGCCCGCCACTATCCGCAAGAGCTGTCCGAACTATGGCAGCGCTTTGCCTCCATGCCGGTGCGCAACGCCGGCACCCTGGGCGGCAATATCGCCAATGGCTCGCCCATCGGCGACTCCATGCCCTGGCTGATCGCGCTGGGTGCGCAGATCGTGCTGGCCGGCGTGGACGGTCAGCGTGTCATGCCGCTGGAAGACTTCTATCTGGCCTATCAGAAGTCGGCCCTGCAAGCCAACGAGGTGGTGCAGGCCGTACGTATTCCGCTGCCCGGCAAGGAGGTGCGTTTCCGCGTGTACAAGCTCTCCAAGCGCTTCGACCAGGATATCTCGGCGGTCTGTGCTGCCTTTGCCCTGCGCATGGACGGTGACATCGTGACCGAAGCGCGCATCGCCTTCGGCGGCATGGCCGCCACGCCCAAACGCGCCGCACAGGCGGAGGCACTGTTGCAAGGCAAGGTGTGGGACGAGGCACAGGTACGCGCCGCCATGGCTGCGCTGGCCCAGGATTACGCGCCGCTGTCGGACATGCGTGCCAGCGCCGCCTATCGCCTGCGCACCGCGCAGAACCTGCTCTATCGCTATTGGCTGGAAACCCGCAGCGAGGCGCCGCTGACGCGCCAGGACGTGCGCGCCTTCGCGGCGTGAATGCATCGCGTACAGCCTATCGACAGAATCCGCAGGAGAACAGCATGAACAAGCAAAGCGAACAATTCCTCAATACTCTGGTACAACCGCCCCAGGACTGGGCCACCGTAGGCAAGCCGCATCCGCATGAATCGGCCCTGCTGCACGTGACCGGCGAAGCCACCTACACCGACGACATCGTGGAACTGCAGGGGACCCTGCATGCGGCCCTGGGCCTGTCGCAGAAGGCCCATGCCAGGGTGCGCGCCATCGACCTGGACAAGGTCAAGGCGGCCACCGGTGTGGTCGCAGTCTTCACCGCAACGGACATTCCGGGCGAGAACGAATGCGGGGCCATCATCCACGACGATCCGGTGCTGGCCGATGGGCTGGTGCAATACGTGGGTCAGCCGATGTTCATCGTGGTGGCCGACAGCCACGACCATGCGCGCCGCGCCGCGCGCCTGGCGGTGGTCGATTACGAAGAACTGCCGCCGGTCCTGACGCCACGCGCCGCCCATGCCGCGCAATCCTATGTACTGCCGCCGATGCACCTGTCGCGCGGGGAACCGGCGGTGGCCCTGGCGCTGGCACCGCACAAGCTGCGCGGCCAGTTCGATGTGGGCGGACAGGAGCAGTTCTACCTGGAGGGGCAGATTTCCTATGCCATCCCCAAGGAGGGGCGCGGCATGCACGTGTACTGCTCGACCCAGCACCCCAGCGAGATGCAGCACCATATCGCCACCGTGTTGAAACTGGCCTCGCACGATGTGCTGGTGGAATGCCGGCGCATGGGCGGTGGCTTCGGTGGCAAGGAATCGCAATCGGCGCTGTGGGCCTGCGCCGCTGCCGTGGCGGCGGCGCGCCTGCGTCGTCCGGTCAAGCTGCGCGCCGACCGGGACGACGACATGATGGTCACCGGCAAGCGCCACTGCTTCGCCTACGACTATGAGATCGGCTATGACGACAGCGGACGCATCCTGGCGGCCAAGATCGACATGATCTCGCGGGCCGGTTTTTCGGCCGACCTGTCCGGCCCGGTGGCCACGCGGGCGGTGTGCCACTTCGATAATGCCTACTACCTCTCGGACGTGGAAATCCACGCCATGTGCGGCAAGACCAACACCCAGTCCAATACCGCCTTCCGCGGTTTCGGCGGACCGCAGGGGGCGCTGGCCATCGAGTACATCATCGACGAGATCGCCCGCAACCTGGGGCGTGATCCGCTGGAGATCCGCCGCAACAATTTCTACGGCCCCAGCGATGAAGAAGGGCCGGCGGCGCGCAACGTCACCCACTATGGCCAGAAGGTGGAAGACAACGTCATCCACGGCCTGGTGGACCAGCTGGAAAAGAGCAGCCGCTACCAGGAGCGGCGCCGGGCGATCGCCGACTTCAATGCCGGCAATACGGTGCTGAAGAAAGGCCTGGCACTGACGCCGGTGAAGTTCGGCATTTCCTTCAACGTGCCGCACCTGAACCAGGCCGGTTCGCTGGTGCACGTCTATACCGATGGCTCGGTGCTGGTGAACCACGGCGGCACGGAGATGGGGCAAGGGCTCAATACCAAGGTGGCGCAGGTGGTCGCCCATGCGCTGGGCGTGCCGCTGGAGCAGGTGCGCTGCACCGCGACCGACACCAGCAAGATCGCCAACACCTCGGCCACCGCCGCCTCCACCGGCAGCGACCTCAACGGCAAGGCTGCGCAGGATGCGGCCCTGCAGATCCGCGAACGGCTGGCCCAGGTGGCGGCCCGGCATTTCGGCGTGGACGCATCGGCCATCCGCTTTGCCGATGGGCTGGTGATGGCCGGCGAGCAATCGATCGCCTTCGTCGAACTGGTGATGCAGGCTTACCTGCAACGGGTGCAGCTGTGGTCCGATGGCTTCTATTCCACGCCCAAGGTGCATTGGGACGCCAAGCGCATGCACGGCCATCCCTTCTTCTACTTCGCCTATGCGGCGGCGGTGTCGGAAGTGGTGATCGATACCCTGACCGGGGAGTGGAAACTGCTGCAGGCCGACCTGCTGTACGACGCCGGAGAGAGCCTGAACCCGGCGCTGGACATCGGCCAGGTCGAGGGTGGCTTCATCCAGGGCATGGGCTGGCTGACCACCGAGGAACTGTGGTGGAACAAGGACGGCAAGCTGATGACGCACGCCCCCTCGACCTACAAGATCCCGGCCATCTCGGATTGCCCGGAAGCCTTCCGCACCGAGCTGTATCGCAACAGCAATGTCTCCGACACCATCCACCGCTCCAAGGCAGTGGGCGAGCCGCCGCTGCTGCTGCCGTTCTCGGTGTTCCTGGCCATACGCGATGCGGTCTCGGCAGTGGGTGGGCATCGCGTCAACCCGCCATTGCGTGCACCGGCCACCAGCGAGGCCATCCTCGATGCGGTCGATGCGGTCCGCGCGGCCGCAGCGGTGCAGTAAGCCAGACCCTCGGAGAGCGATCATGACGACATGGCTAGCCGCCTTGCGCCGCATGCAGCAGAGCAGCACACCGGCCGTGCTGGTGACTGTGGCGCAGATCCAGGGTTCGACACCGCGTGAATCGGGGGCGCGCATGCTCTACACCGCCGATGCGCAGTTCGACACCATCGGCGGCGGCCACCTCGAATGGCGCGCCGCGCAGATCGCACGTGCCATGCTGCTGGCCAATCCTGACCAGCTGGATGGGCAGCGGCGGCTGGAGCGCATCGCACTGGGTCCCAGCCTGGGACAGTGCTGCGGTGGCGTGGTGTTTCTCTGTTTCGAACGGATCGCCAGCGATGCCGAGGCATTGCGGCTGTGGCGGGCACTGGAGCAATCATGGACCAGGGGAAATGACCGGTGGCGGGCCTTGCCACTGGACCATGCCGAGCCCATGCAACTGCTGCAACCTGATGGCACGCAGCACACGCTGCAGGACATGGCGCGTACAGCAAGCCAGACGCAGCTGGTGCGCGACCAACAGGGCCGCCGCTGGCTGCTGGACCTGTGCCGTGCGCACCAGCCGCAGGTGGTGCTGTTCGGCGCCGGCCACGTCGGCGCGGCCATCGTCAAGGTCTTGTCCACGCTACCCTGCCGGGTGCTATGGGTGGATGAGCGGGAAGACATGTTCCCGCCCGGCTTGCCGGTGCAGATCAGCACCGAAGCCACCGACGTGCCCAATGCCGCGGTGGACATGGCCGAGCCGGGTGCGTACTATCTCGTGATGACCCACAGCCACGCCCTTGACCAGCAGTTGACCGAACGCATCCTGAAACGCGGGGATGCGGCCTGGTTCGGCCTGATCGGGTCGATCACCAAGCGCCGGCAGTTCGAACATCGCCTGGCCGAACGCGGCTTCAGTGCGCAGCAGCTGGAACGCATCACCTGCCCCATCGGCATTCCCGGCATCTACGGCAAGGAACCGGCCAGCATCGCCATCGCGGTGGTGGCCCAACTGATGCAGTTGTGGGAATTGCGGTCCCGCCAGCCGGCCGCGCAACGCTATCCCTCTTCCCTGGTCACACACGCTCTGGACGGCAGAGGCTGAAGGAACACCCTGCCGTCACCCTCCGGAAATCCACGTCACCGGTCCTGCTCCAGGCGCCAGACACGATCGGATTTCCCCATCGATTCCACCCTATCCCTGTACGGAAAGCATCTTCACGTCTGTGCCTTCCAGTATGATGAATATTGAATCGACGGTCTGCGCCCAATGAGCGCCAGGCCGCCTGCAACGAGGAAATACCATGAGCCCATCCCTGCAAGCCTACCGCGCCAGCCTGCTGTACTTCAGCAACGATCCCGCCTTCGACGAACACGCCACGCACTGGCACAGCGACGGCCTGCTGCTGGTCCAGGACGGCAAGATCCAGGCCGCCGGCGACTATGCCGCGCTGGCCGCCAGCCTGCCACCTGGCACCGCCATCGAGGACCTGCGCGGCAAGATCCTCTGCCCCGGCTTCATCGATACCCACGTCCACTACCCGCAGACCGACATCATCGGTTCCCCCGCGCCAGGGCTGCTGCCCTGGCTGGAGAACTACACCTTCCCGGCCGAACGTCGCTTCCAGCAGCCCGAGCATGCGGCCGAAGTGGCCGATTTCTTCCTCAGTGAACTGCTGCGCAATGGCACCACCAGTGCGGCGGTGTATTGCACCGTGCATCCGCAGTCGGTGGACGCCTTCTTCAGCGCCAGCCATGCGCGCAACCTGCGCATGGTGGCCGGCAAATGCCTGATGGATCGCAATGCCCCCGATTTCCTGCGTGACACGGCCGAGAGCGGCGTACGCGAGAGCGAGGCGCTGATCCAGCGCTGGCACAACAAGGGACGCCAGCATTACGCCATCACCGTGCGTTTCGCACCGACGTCCACGCATGCGCAGATGAAGCTGGCCGGTGAACTGGCGGCGCAGTATCCGGATGCGTATATCCAGACCCATGTGGCCGAGAACACCGACGAAGTGAAGTGGGTCAAGGAGCTCTACCCCGACGCGCGCAGCTACCTGGATGTCTATGACGGCTACGGCCTCATGCGCCAGCGCGCCCTGTATGCACACTGCATCTGGCTGGACGACCAGGACCGCGCGCGCATGGCGGCCACGCAGTCGGCTGCGACCTTGTGCCCGACGTCCAACCTGTTCCTGGGCAGTGGCCTGTTCGACTTTGCCCGCGCCGACGCGGCACGGGTACCGCTGTCGCTGGCGACCGATGTCGGTGGCGGCACCAGCTTCTCGATGCTGCAGACCATGAACGAGCTGTACAAGGTGGCCCGCATGGGCGGCACCTATCTGCCGGCGCAGCGCATGTTCTACCTGGCGACACTGGGTGGCGCACGCGCCCTGCAACTGGAGGGGACCATCGGCAGCTTCACGCCGGGCTGTGACGCCGACTTCGTCGTCCTCGATCCACAGGCCACCCCCCTGCTGGCGCGCCGCAGTGCGACCACCGACAGCCTGGAAGAACAGTTGTTCGCCCTGGCTATCCTGGGGGACGACCGCGCCATCGCCGCGACCTATTCGGCGGGGGTGAAGGTGCATCAGCGCTGATCGCTTTACGTCAGCACGCCATCGTGTGGCCCGGCTTGCCCTTGCGGTGAGCCGGGCTTTTTTTGCGTCTGCCTTTTTCTTTATCTTTTTCCAACTTTTTCGTGACCACACGGACGCTGATTGATGGAGCATCCAAAGCTCAAATGTATCTACTGAGCAACATCATTTGATATGCAATAACCAATAACTTATCAATTGATTTATATTGGAGCCCATACGATGTCTGCCTCCCGCTTGCAGGTCCAAGGTTTTCTCAACCAGTTGTCTGCCATCAACCCGAAGGAAATCATCCTTTCGCGCCAGCGCAAGACGTTGGATTTCCTGGATGAACTCGATTTCGACATGCGCGACGTGATCATGGCGCTCAGACAACTGCGCGTGGAAGATTACAGCTATGGCCCGAATCAGAACGACTGGGGTGCGGGTTGAGTGTGGCACTTCGGCAAGGCCGTCATCCAGTGGGTCGATGAGGAACAGGTAGTACGGCGGGTGTACATCAAGCTCTGCCTGGCAGTCAGCAAGGATGGCCGCAAGACCACCTGCATGTCCTTCCATCCCCCTGAGAGGACGATGACCTTTCCCTTCTCCAAGCCCCCCGTTCAATGGAGCGTCTGATGGACAACAAGCTTTTCGATATCTGCCCCAACTGTGCCGGCGAAGGCACGGTACAGGCCGTGAGTACGACCGAAATCCGGACGGTGAACAAGGAAGCCTTCGAGGTTCCGGTGAACTATTTCGCCTGCCAGCGCTGCGGCGAAAGTTTCCAGACGATGGAGATGGACGACAGCCTGGCCCTGGCGCGCGATCTGTATCGCGACAAGCACGGCATGGTCCGGCCGGCGCAACTGACGGCGTGGCGCAAGTCGCTCGGACTGTCCCAGGTCGAACTGGCGGCCGTACTCGGCTGGGGCGTGGCGACCGTCAGTCGCTACGAGAACGGCAAGCTGCAGTCCGATGCCCATGACAAGGCCATGCGCATGGCCATGAGCTCGGCCGAGACCGCCATGGAACTGGTGCGCACCGCCGCCGACCTGGCACCGCAGGTGCGTTCCCGCCTGCTGGCTGATCTCGAAACGAAGGCCGCCGCCCAGGCGCTGGAAAAAGCCTTCCTGACCAGCGTGCGTACTGCACCGGCCGAGGGCATCCACCTGGAGAAGTTGGGACAACTGGTGCTGCTGCTGAGCGAACCGGAAGGCGTCTTCGTCACGAAACTCAACAAGCTGCTGTTCTACAGCGACTTCAGTTTCTATAAGCAACGGGGACGCAGCCTGTCCGGACTGGCCTATGAACGCCTGCCGTATGGGCCGGTGCCTTCGGCGTTCCGGCTGCTGTTCTCGCTGCTGGAACAACGTGGCCTGATTCGCCAGGTGGAAGTGAAGGTAGGCACCACCGAGGGAACACAGGTCCTGCCGCTGCTGGCGTCGGACCGGAACTGCTTCGATGAAGAGGAACTGGCCCTGCTGCTCGATATCAAGAAGCGCTTTGCCAGGATGACGGGCAACGATATCTCGGAAGCCTCCCACCGGGAACAGGCCTGGATCGCCACACCGATGGGCATGACGATCGCCTACCAGCACGCGGCCGCATTGAGCTTCTGAGCTACCCGCCTCAGCGTGGCTGGTACAGGTAGATGAATGCCTGGACCGCCCGCTCGGCCGATTCGCGCTGCTGTTGCGGCGTGATTTCGGTGACCACGTTGAGCACGCGCATCTCCATCCATTCCGCCTCCATCAAGCCCCGGAACTGCATGGCCGCGATCCAGGGATCGCCGCCATGCAGCGTGCCCTCGTCCATCTTGACCTTCAGGAACTCGGCGATGCGGGTCCAGCCACGACGGGGGCCGCGCTCGTAGAGCATGGGGCCCAGATCGGACTTGCCGGCGTAATACGAGGCCAACCGTTTGACGGCGATCACCTCGGGCCGGAACACCACACTCAAATAATGCGTCGCCAGACGCAATAAACCGGTTTTCAGATCGTCTTCGTTGCGTAGGGCCATGAACAGTTCTTCGAACTGGCACCCCACCTGTTTCATCATCACCTCCACGAAGATTTCTTCCTTGGAGTTGAAATAGTTGTAGAGCGTGGCCTTGGAACCGCCGACCCGGGCCGAGATTTCCGCCATCGAGGCTGCTTCGAAACCGATTTCGTTGAACACCTCGGCAGCGATATCAATCATTGCCTGGCGGCGTTCTTCACTTTTCTTGCGCATGAATTTTCCTGTGGTGCCGGCCGGCATCGCGGTGCTTGCTGCGGCCAATGTCGAATTATAGGCGGAGAAGCCATCCAAAGCCGCCAGATTCACATCAATTGCCCGTCCAAATTCGCTGTTGCGGCATTGCCGTACAAAGATGAGTAATTTCTCGCAATGAGTCTTGACTATTCATAAAACCAAATACTATACTGAACTGTACAGTTTTAAAAACAGGCATTTCTGTTTCAGTTGTTCACTCCACACTCCACGAACATGAATAACAATTCATCTCTCCACGGTCAGCGTTCGCCGTCGCCGCGACGTCCTCAGCCCTGGCGGCGGGCCGTGACGGCCTCGGCCGCCGTGCTGACGGCAACACTCATGGCAGGCTGCGCCTCCTTCACCGATCTCGGCCCACGCGCCGAACCCAAATCCATCGCACAGTACCAAGCAAGCCAGACGCTGGCGGCCACCGCAGTGCAGGCCGCCTGGCCCAGCGACCAGTGGTGGAAGGTCTATGGCGATGCGCAACTGGATGCGCTCATCGCCGAAGGCCTGCAAGGCGCACCCTCCATGGCCGTGGCCAAGGCGCGGCTGATGAAGGCCGAAGGCGCGGCCCAGCAGCAGGGTGCGGCGCTGTATCCGCAGATCAGCACCAACGCGTCGCTGGACCGGATGAAGCAGTCCTATAACAATGGCGTGCCGCCCGATTTCGTCCCCAAGAATTACAACAACGAAACCCGCGCCACCCTGGACTTCAGCTACGAGATCGACTTCTGGGGCAAGAACCGCGCCGCACTGGCGTCGGCCACCTCGGAACTGGAAGCCAGCCGCGCCGATGCCGCCCAGGCCCGCATCACGCTGGCCACCTCGATTGCCTCGGCCTATGCCGACCTGGCCCAGCTCTACGCCCAGCGCGATACCAACGAAGCCGCCCTGAAGGTGCGGGTGGAAAGCCTGGACCTGTTCAACCAGCGCTTCGGCAACGGCCTGGAAACGCGCGGTTCGGTCAAGCAGATGGAAGCGCGTCGCGCCATCGCCCAGGCCGACCTGAAGGCCACCGACGAATCCATCGGCCTGCAGCGCAACAAGCTGGCCGCACTGCTGGGCGCCGGGCCGGATCGTGGCCTGCAACTGGTCCGCCCGCAGATCGACCTGTCCAAGCCCTTCGCCCTGCCGGCGCAACTGCCGGTAGAACTACTGGGCCGCCGGCCCGACATCGTGGCCGCACGTCTGCGTGCAGAAGCCGCCGGCAAGCAGATCAAGGTGGCGCGCGCAGCCTTCTATCCCAACGTCAACCTGACAGCCTACTTCGGTTTCCAGTCGCTGGGCATCGATATGCTCACGCGCAGCGGTTCGGACATCGGCAGCGTCGGCCCGGCGATCTCGCTACCGATCTTCAACGGCGGTCGCCTGCGCGGACAATTCCGCTCGGCCAGCGCCAGCTATGACGAAGCCGTGGCCAACTACGACCAGGCCGTCACCCAGGCCCTGCAGGACGTGGCCGATGTCGGCGTGAGCGAAAAAGCCCTGGCCGGACGCCTGGCCGACGTGCAAGCCGCCGCCGATGCAGCCGAGGAGGCCTATCGCATCGTCAGCAACCGTTACAACGGCGGCCTGGCCAACTACCTCGACGTACTCAATGCGCAGGACACGCTCATCAGCAACCTGCGCCAGCTCTCCGATCTGCGCTCGCGCATGTTCACCCTGGATGTCGCGCTGGTGCGCGCCCTCGGCGGTGGCTACCGCGCCACCTCCGACAGCAGCCGCCAGAACAGCGCCGACGCGCCCCATACCGATATGCCAAATACGCAAGCGAAAGGTTGATCATCATGTCCCACAGCGATTCCCAAGCGACCCAGACCCTGGCCGACGACGCCAAGCAACGCAATGAAGCCGCCGCCCAGGCTGCGGCCGCGCAAAAGCGCAAGAAGCTCTTCTCCATCTTCGGTGGCGTGGTCGCCATCGCGGCCGTCGGCTACGGCGCCTACTGGTACCTGATCGGCTCGCGCTATGTCGAGACCGACAATGCCTACACCGCCACCGAGATCGCCACCGTCACCCCGGCCGTGAACGGCATCGTGTCGGCCGTGGATGTGGTCGATACCCAGGCCGTCAAGAAGGGCCAGGTGCTAGTGCGCATCGACGACGCCGACGCCCGGCTGGCAGTGGACCAGGCGGCTGCCGACCTGGACCGCACCGAGCGCAAGGTCAAGGGCTTCTTCGCCAATGACGCCGGCCTGGCAGCCCAGGTACTGGCCCGCGAAGCCGAGCAGAAGCGCGCCGGTGCGCAGTTGCTGTCGGCCCAGGCCGATCTCAAGCGTGCCGAGATCGACCTGCAGCGCCGCGAAGCGCTGGCCAAGTCGGGCTCGGTCTCGGGCGAGGAATTGAGCAACGCCCGCACCGCCCTGCTGACCGCCCAGGCCAACCTGAAGGCAGCCGACGCGGCCGAAGTGCAATCACGCGCCAACATCAAGGCCACCCAGGGTGCGCAGAAGGCCAGCACGGTGCTGACTGCCAACACCACCGTGGAAGACAACCCCGAAGTGGTACTGGCCCGCGCCAAGCTCGACCAGGCCCGCCTGGACCTGGAACGTACCGTCCTGCGCGCCCCCGTCGACGGCGTGATCGCCCGCCGCCAGGTGCAGGTCGGCCAGCGCGTGCAGAGTGGCGCCACCCTGCTGTCGGTGGTGCCGCTGCAGCAGATGCACGTGGACGCCAACTTCAAGGAAGGCCAGTTGACCAAGGTGCGCATCGGCCAGCCGGTGACCATGAAGGCTGACCTCTACGGCGGCTCGGTGGAATACCACGGCGTGGTCACGGGCCTCTCCGGCGGTACCGGCTCGGCCTTTGCCGTGATCCCGGCGCAGAACGCCACCGGTAACTGGATCAAGGTGGTCCAGCGCCTGCCGGTGCGCATCTCGCTGGATCCCAAGGAACTGGCGCAGCGCCCGCTGTCGGTTGGCCTGTCGATGGTGGTGGAGATCGATACCCGCGGCCAGATCCAGGTCGGCGACGCCCAGCCCAAGAGCGCGCAGAACACCGAGACCAAGGCCGCCGCGCTGTAAGCCAGGCCCCACGAGAAGAAGAGGTTTCCCATGTCATCCACACTCAGCGCAGATGCCGGCTCGCCGCCCGCATCTCCGCCCACACCTCCTCCCACCGCCCAGCCGGCGCTGTTCGAAGCGCCACTGAGCGGCGCCCAGCTGGTCGGCGCCGGCATCCTGCTGGCGGCGGCCAACTTCATCGCGGTGCTCGATACCACCATCGCCAACGTCTCGGTATCGACCATCGCCGGTGCGCTTGGTGCCTCCACCAGCCAGGGTACCTACGTCATCACCTCCTACGCGGTGGCCGAAGCCATCACGGTGCCGCTGACCGGCTGGCTGGCCAACCGCTTCGGCACGGTGCGCGTCTTCATCCTGTCGATGGTCATGTTCGGGCTGTTCTCGGCCCTGTGCGGCCTGGCCAATTCGCTGGGCATGCTGATCGCCTTCCGCGTGATGCAGGGCCTGGCCGGTGGCCCCCTGATGCCACTCTCGCAGACCCTGCTGCTGCGCATCTTCCCCAAGGAAAAGGCGCCCGCTGCGGTAGGCCTGTGGGCCATGACCACGCTGGTGGCGCCGATTGCCGGCCCGATCCTGGGCGGCGTGCTGTGCGACCAGTACAGTTGGCCCTACATCTTCTGGATCAACGTGCCGGTGGCCCTGATCTGCGGCTACCTCGGCTGGCGCATGCTCAAGCGCTTTGAAACCAAGATGTTCAAGCTGCCGATCGATCGCGTAGGCCTGATCCTGATGGTGGTGTGGGTCGCGGCGCTGCAGCTGATGCTGGATGAAGGCAAGGAAAAGGACTGGTTCGCTTCGACTGAAATCGTGCTGCTGGCGGTGACGGCGGTGGTGTTTTTCATCGCATTCCTGATCTGGGAACTGACCGAACGCAACCCCATCGTCGACCTGCGGGTATTCCGTCATCGCGGCTTCACGGCCAGCGTGACCACCATCTGCCTGGCCTTTGGCGCCTTCTTCGGCTCGGTGGTGCTGACCCCGCTCTGGCTGCAGGGCTACATGGGCTATACCGCCACCTGGTCGGGCTGCATCTCGGCCCTGACCGGCATCCTGGCGGTGATGACGGCGCCCATGGTGGCCAAGATGTCCACCACCATCGATGCCCGCAAGCTGGTGTGCATCGGTGTGACCTGGCTGGGTTTTATCACCTTCCTGCGCGCCTTCAACACGACCGACATGTCCTTCTTCCAGATCGGTTGGCCGCTGTTCCTGCAGGGCATCGGGCTGCCGCTGTTCTTCGTGCCGCTGACCGGTCTGGCGCTGTCCAGCGTCAATGAGGAAGAAACCGCCTCGGCGGCTGGCTTGATGAGTTTCTGCCGCACCATGGCCGGCGCCATCGCCACCTCCATCGTCAACACCAGCTGGGAGAACGATGCGACCTTCTTCCATGCCGAACTGTCCGGCCTGGTCGATCGCGGTGGCGAAGCCGTCAACAGCATGGTGGCTGCGGGGATGAGCCCCGATCAGGCCACCGCCTCGCTGGCACAGACGGTACAGAACCAGGCGGTGATGCTGGCCACCAATCACATCTTCATGATGGCGGCGGTGTCCTTCTCGCTGGCCGCCCTGGCAGTGTGGCTGGCGCCCAAACCCAGCCGCGTGGCCGATACCTCCTCGGCGCACTGACGATACCCGCTCCCCCTCCCCCCACAGTCCGTCCACCCCCTGCGGACTGGGCAGGCGGCCACTTCGGTGGCCGCCTGTTTTTTTGCGCTCCGACACGCCGGCAGCGATTTTGCTAGACTGCGCCATCCCATTGCTTCACCTTCCGAGGAGACCGTGCGCATGAGAGCCCTGCAAGCCGACGCCTTCGCCATCGACCGTCTGAGCCTGGTCGATCTGCCCACCCCGACAGCCCGACGCGGCGAGATCCTGGTCAAGGTCAAGGCCGCCAGCCTGAACTATCGCGACCTCGCCATCCTCTGCGGCGGCTACATGCCTTCCCTGCCATTGCCCTATACCCCTTGTTCGGATGCCTGTGGGGTGGTCGAAGCCGTGGGCGAGGATGTCACCCGTTTCAAGCCTGGTGATCGCGTCATCCCGGTCTATCTCCAGGGCTGGCGCGATGGCGCGCTCACGCCCGAGCAACGCAGCAGCGGCAGCCTGGGCGGGCCGCTGACCGGCGTGCTGCAGGACTACGTGGTGGTGCCGGCCGAAGACGCCGTGGCCGCGCCGGACTACCTCTCCGACGCCCAGGCCAGCACCCTGCCCATCGCCGCCCTGACCGCCTGGTCCTGTCTGCAGCAAGGCGGCCTGCAGGCCGGCCAGACCGTGCTGGTGCAAGGCACCGGCGGAGTGGCCCTGTTCGCGGCCCAGTTCGCCCGCGCCGCCGGCGCACGGGTGATCGGCCTGACCTCGACGGACGAGAAGGCGCAATTGATGCGCGACATGGGCGTGGACACCGTCATCAACTACCGCCAGACCCCAGCCTGGGGCCAGGCCGTGCGCGCCGCCACCGCGGGGCGCGGCGTGGATATCGTGGTCGAGACCACCGGCAGCAGCCTGGGCGAATCGCTCACGGCGGTGCGCTTCAATGGCTTTGTGGGTGTCATCGGCTTCGTCGGCGGCATGGAGACCCCGCTCAACATCCGCCAGCTGATCGGCCCCATGATCCGCATGCAGGGCGTGGTGGTGGGCTCGCGTGCCGCACTGGAGGCCATGATCCGGATGATGGCCATGCACCGCATCGAGCCCCTGATCGACTCCAGCTTCCCGCTGGCGCAGGCGGCGGAAGGCTTTGCCCGCATGCAACGGGGCGAACATGCGGGCAAGATCGTCATTTCCTTCGACTGAACCCACCGGCCAATCCGGTCACTGCCCGCCCGCATGCTTGGCTGCACCCGGCCAAGCGCGTACAATCCCGGCTCAAGCATGCGGACCACGGTCCGCATTTTTGATTTCTGGCGACCTGCCTGCCAGGCCGCCTGATGGACTCCCTGCCGTCAGCCCCGGCCCGTCGATCCCGCCCGATCCGGACCTGCCCGCACGGCAAGCGCCTTCCCGAACTTGCAAGACGCGATCCTCGCATCGCCATGAGTGACCAATGACCAAAGACCTCGCCGCCCACACGCCGATGATGCAGCAGTACCTGCGCATCAAGGCAGATCACCCCAACACGCTGGTGTTCTACCGCATGGGCGATTTCTACGAACTGTTCTTCGACGACGCCGAGAAGGCCTCGCGCCTGATGGGCGTGACCCTGACCCAGCGCGGCTCCTCCAACGGCAATCCGATCAAGATGGCCGGTGTGCCCTTCCACTCGGTGGAGCAATACCTGGCGCGGCTGATCAAGCTGGGCGAGTCGGTGGCGATCTGCGAGCAGATCGGCGATCCCGCCACCAGCAAGGGGCCGGTGGAGCGCAAGGTGGTACGGGTGGTCACGCCCGGCACCCTGACCGACTCTGACCTGCTGCCCGAAAAGGCCGAACGCTGCCTGCTGGCCATGCAATTGCTGCCCTCCAAGTCACGCAAGCAGATGCAGGTGGGCCTGGCCTGGCTGTCCATGGCCAGTGGCGCGCTGAAGATGATGGAATTCACGGTCGAGACCACCCTGCTGGACGGCCGCGTGAAGCAGGAACTGGAACGCATCTCGGCGGCCGAGGTGCTAGTGGCCGATGGCCAGCTGGAACTGTGCGAGCCGCTCCTGCCCAGCCGCGCGGTGACGGTGCCGGATTGGCATTTCGACCAGCCCAGCGGAGAAAAGGCCCTGCTGGAACAGTTGAACGTGGCCACCCTGCACGGCTTCGGCGCCGATGGCCTGGGCCCGGCGATCTGCGCGGCCGGCGCGCTGCTGCGCTATGCGCAATCCACCCAGGGGCGCGGCCTGCAGCACGTACGCACGCTGACGGTCGAATCCGAGAACGAATTCATCGGCCTGGACGCCGCTACCCGCCGCAACCTCGAACTGACCGAAACCATCCGCGCGCAGGATGCCAATGCGCTGGCACCCACCCTGTTCTCCACGCTGGATCACTGCCGCACCGCCATGGGTTCGCGCCTGCTGCGCCACTGGCTGCATCACGCGCTGCGCGACCAGCGGGTGGCGCGGGCGCGCCATGCGGCCATCAATGCGCTGATGCGCACGGACGCCTGCTCGGGCCTGTCGGCCACCTTGGCGGCGGTGCCCGACATCGAACGCATCACCACCCGCATCGCCCTGCTGTCGGCCCGTCCGCGCGACCTGGCCGGCCTGCGCGCCGGCCTGCAACAACTGGGCTCGCTGCGCGCCTATGTGGAAATGTGCGGACGTGACGCCGATGCGCCACTCTTGGGCCAGCTGCATGAAGACCTGGCCACGCCGGTGGAATGCCTGGACCTGCTGGAACGCGCCATCATGCTGGAACCGGCTGCCATGGTGCGCGATGGCGGCGTGATCGCACGCGGCTTCGATGCGGAACTCGATGAACTGCGCGGCCTGTCCGAAAACGCCGGCCAGTACCTGCTGGAACTGGAGGCCCGCGAGCGCGAGCGCACCGGCATCGCCAACCTGCGGGTGGAATACAACAAGGTGCATGGCTTCTACATCGAAGTCACCCACGGCCAGACCGACAAGGTGCCGGAAGACTACCGCCGCCGTCAGACGCTGAAGAACGCCGAGCGCTACATCATCCCCGAGCTCAAGGCCTTCGAGGACAAGGCGCTGTCGGCGCAGGAACGCTCGCTGTCGCGCGAGAAGTTCCTCTATGAACAGCTGCTGGGCGACATGGGCGAGCACATCCTGCGCCTGCAGTCCATCGCCCACGCGCTGGCCCAGCTCGACACCCTGGTGGCCCTGGCCGACCATGCCGTGCGCAACAACTGGTGCGCGCCGCAGCTGGTGGACGAACCCTGCATCCAGATCGAGCAGGGCCGCCACCCGGTGGTGGAAAACCAGATCGAACGCTTCATCGCCAACGACTGCCAGCTGGCGGCCGAACGCAAGCTACTGCTGATCACCGGCCCCAACATGGGCGGTAAATCGACCTTCATGCGCCAGGTAGCGCTGATCACGCTGCTGGCCTACGTGGGCAGCTTCGTGCCGGCCAGCGGTGCCGTGATCGGCCCCATCGACCGCATCTTCACCCGTATCGGTGCAGCCGACGACCTGGCCGGCGGGCGCTCGACCTTCATGGTGGAGATGACCGAATCGGCCTCCATCCTCAACAACGCCACCGAGCATTCGCTGGTGCTGATGGACGAGGTCGGGCGCGGCACCTCCACCTTCGACGGCCTGGCGCTGGCCTGGGCCATCGCCAAGCACCTCATCGACGTGACGCGCAGCTTTACGCTCTTCGCCACCCACTATTTCGAACTGACGCAGTTGCCGGACATCCATCCCACGGCGGCCAACGTCCACCTCTCGGCGGTGGAGCACAAGGACAGCATCGTCTTCCTGCACGCGGTACAAAGCGGCCCGGCCTCGCAGAGCTACGGCCTGCAGGTGGCGCAACTGGCCGGCGTGCCGGCGCCGGTGATCCGCGCGGCCCGCAAGCACCTGTCGGCGCTGGAAAGCCAGTCCATGCAACCGACGCCGCAGTTTGACCTCTTCAGTGCGCCCGCCTTCATGGAATCGGAGTCGGACGTGAAGCAACAGGATGCCCTGGCTGAACGCAACGCCCTTGCGGTGGTCGAACCCGATCCGCTGGCCCAGGCCCTGCTGCAATCGCTCGACGGCATCGACCCCGACGCCCTCACGCCGCGCCAGGCGCTGGAGGCGCTGTATCAGCTCAAGGCCCTGAGCCGGGCTCAATAGTAGGCTGCCTCCGGTCAGCCCCCCTACCACCGCAGAGAGACTGCATGACGAGCCGCCCGGTCCCACGCATCCTGCTGTACACCCTGCTGACCGTGGCCACCGCCCTGGTGGCCGGTCGCGGCTGGGCGGCGCCGCAGGATTTCTCGTTCGGCGTCATCAATCATGCCCTGGCTGGCAGTGCCGGCGAGGAAAAACTGCGGCGCGAGATTGCTGAGACCGATGCCGACAACCTGGCCTTCGTGGTGGTCAACGGCATCAAGTCGCCCTCGGAAAGCTGCGACGACAATCTCTACAGCCAGCGTCACGAGATGCTGTCGCAGGCGCAGAACGGTATCTTCCTGTCGCTGGCCGGCAGCGACTGGATCACCTGCCGCGACCGCGAAAACCGCTCGGATGCCATCGAACGACTGGCGCGCATGCGCGACATCTTCTATGCCGGCGAATTCTCGCTGGGGGCCACCCGCCTGCCGATGTTGCGCCAGTCGCTCACGCCCAAGTTCCGCAGCTATGCCGAGAACACCCGCTGGGAAGTCGGCAACGTGCTCTTCGCCACCGTCAATCTGCCGGCCGGCAACAATCATTTCCTGCTCGACGGCGGCCGCAACAACGAGTTCGAGGACAGGCTGATCGCCAACCGCAACTGGCTGCAGCACCTGTTCGCCTTTGCGGCATTGAAGAAGAGCGCGGCCATCGTCTTCTTCAGCGACGGCAATCCCTTTGGCCCGCCACCGCGACGCTCCTTCTTCCGCACCCAGCGCGACGGCTTTGCGGAGACGCGGCGCCTGTTCTCCGAACTGGCCGGCAAGTTCCCCGGTCGCGTGCTGGTGGTGCATGCGCAGGCGCCCAACGCCAAGGCCCCGGCGCACATCCTGTGGACGGGCAACCTCGGCAATGTGGGCGTGGGGGAGCGCTGGCTCAAGGTTGTGGTGGACGATCACCTGCCCCAGTTGTTCGCCGTCGCGGATGCCGATGGAGAGCGGCGCTAGAAGGGCCTCCCCTTCCTTTTGACTCAGAAAAAACAAACGCCCGCAGAATAATTCTGCGGGCGTTTTGTCTTCTTGCTTGATCTGCTGCCTCAGCGTCGGCTGCCTGGATCACCCTGCAGCCATCCATTCAGCAATCAGTTCAGCGGCTGGCTACGGAAATGATCGCCGGCTTCGCCGTCATCTTCATCATGGTGGTGATGATGACCATGGGCGCCATGCACGTGGCCGTGGGCGACTTCTTCTTCGGAGGCGGCACGCACTTCGGTCACGTTCAGCTCGAAGCGCAGGGCGATGCCGGCCAGCGGGTGGTTGCCATCCAGCACGGCCTTGCCGTCGGCCACTTCGGTGACGGTGAAGATGACCGATTCTTCGCTGTCGTCGTCGGGCGAACCTTCGAACTGCATGCCTACTTCCAGCGGCTGCGGCAGACGCTCGACGGGTTCGATCTTGACCAGCTCGGAGTCGTATTCGCCGAAGGCATCTTCCGGTTCGACCTGGATGGTGGTGCTGTAGCCGGTTTCCTTGCCGTCCAGTGCTTCTTCGATCTTGGGCAGGGTGTTCTGGTAACCGCCGTGCAGGTAGACCATCGGCTCGCTGCTCTGCTCGATCAGGTTGTTCTGGGCATCCGATAGCTTGTAGTTGACGGAAACGACGGTATTCTTTGCGATCTTCATCGTAAGGGTCCTTTGTATCGATAGTGGTGCGGGAGCGGCAGGTATTGCGGTCTGGTCGCGCGGGACACCTGCCACCCGGGTTGGGGCCTAAGAACCATCCCCTTGCCATTCCCGCGAGGCAAGGACTCTTTCAAACGGTTTCTCGACCCGGGAATTATACCTGCATCAAACTTCACCACCGCCGATGCCGTACGGCCGCGCCCCGACGCCTATAATGGCGGGCATGAAAAAACTCGATCTGCTCGGCGGCATCACGCCCGCCCAATTCCTGCGTGACTACTGGCACAAGAAGCCACTGCTGATCCGCAATGCCATTCCCGGTTTTTCCGCGCCCCTGCCGCGCCAGGAACTGTTCGACCTGGCCCGGCACGAGGACGTCGAGTCGCGCCTGATCACCCATCGCGAAGATGGCTGGGACATGCAGCACGGCCCGTTCAACAAGCTCCCGCCCTTGAAGCAAAAGGGCTGGACCCTGCTGGTACAGGGCGTGAACCTGCATCACCCCGCGGCCGATGCCTTGCTGCGCCAGTTCCGCTTCGTACCCGATGCGCGCCTGGATGACCTGATGATCAGCTACGCCACCGACGGCGGCGGTGTCGGTCCGCACTTCGATTCCTACGACGTGTTCCTGCTGCAGGCCCATGGCCAGCGCCGCTGGCGCATCAGCGCCCAGAATGACCTGACGCTGGAAGAAGGCGTGCCACTGAAGATCCTGAGCCACTTCCAGCCGGAAGAAGAATTCATCCTGGAACCCGGCGACATGCTCTATCTGCCGCCGCATTACGCCCATGACGGCGTGGCCGTGGGTGAATGCATGACCTATTCGGTGGGTTTCCGCGCACCGGCCTACCAGGAACTGGGCGAATCCTTCCTGGAATTCATGATGGATACCATCGATCTGCCCGGCCGCTATGCCGATCCGGACCTCAAGACCAGCGCCCGCCCGGCCGAATTGCAGGCGGACATGATCACGCGCATCCGCGACGAACTCAACAAGATCCGCTTCACCGACGACGACATCACCATCTTCCTGGGCGAACATCTGTCGGAGCCGAAACCCAGCGTTTTCTTCGAGCCACGCGGCGAGGAAATCTCCTTTGCTCGCTTTTTCCAGGGGGCCAAGAAACGTGGTCTGGTATTGCATCGCAAGACCCGCATGCTGTATCGCGGCTCGCACGTGTTCATCAATGGCGAGTCCTTCCAGGTCGGACGTCAGGACAAGACGATTCTTGCTCGTCTGGCGGACGCCCGCGCACTCGAAAAAACCGATCTCGCGCTGGCCTCGGAAGACCTGCTGGAAGCGCTCCACCAGTGGTATGAAAGTGGCTGGATCGAATTTGTTTGAGAATGCTTCAACTTTAAGTGGAAGCGACCTCGAAATCACTTTAGGAAATCTCTGGAACCGGCTCCAGCAAAGGCCTTCCGGGCGCATGGTTTTAGATGTAAGAACTTACAAATTCTTACGAAAAAGATAGGCGCCGGTGTGATTTCGGAAAAAAATAGCTATAATGATGGGCTGAGAAGTTTTCGTTGTCCGGAGATGTTTCGGCAGTAAAAAGAAGCAAGAACCGAAGCCCGACCGCAAGGTCTTAGCCTGCGGCGAAAGCCTCCCAGTAGAGCGATAATTACCGGTAATTATTCATCGCACAATTTTTAAATATTGAAGGAATATTCATGAAAAAGACTCTGTTGATCGCTTCGTTGTTGGCTGTTGCCCTGGCTGCTTGCGGCAAGAAGGAAGAAGCTCCTGCACCTGCTGCTGCTCCCGCTGCTGAAGCTCCTGCCGCTGCAGCTCCTGCTGCTGACGCAAAGCCGGCTGATGCCGCTCCTGCTGCTGCCCCGGCTGCTGACGCCGCTGCTCCGGCTGCTGACGCTGCCAAGCCTGCTGACGCTGCTCCGGCCGCTGACGCAAAGCCGGCTGAAGCCGCTCCTGCCAAGTAATCTTCGGATTATTGTCAGAAAAACCGGTCGCAAGACCGGTTTTTTTTCGTCCAGATTTTCCCCGCACTCTTCGACACGTCCAGGCCAGTTCAGGCGGCGGACATCTGTCCTCCTGCCCCCCCTCGCCAATCCCTCCAGAACGCATCAGAACGCGCTACAAGCCATTGCAGCACGCTGATTGCCCCATCGGACTGACAAAGCACTGACAGCGTATCCAGCAGGCCTTGGCAATCTCTTGCTGTCGCCCGATGGATATGCGCGTCAATGCGACCAACAAGGAATGAATGCGCAGCAATTGAGCCGCAGGCCGCAGGAAAGAGAAACAAATTGTTTCTGCCGCGCCGCAGGAAGATCTGACAGAACGCTGACCGGCTCGCGTTTGATCAGACGTCCAGCCAGGCGAAGCCTTCTGCCTGGCAGGCGATGCCGATGCCACCGAAGGTCGGCCCGAGGACGCTTTCGATCGCCGCGCGCGCCAGTTCCGGCGTGTTGTTCTGCTGGCTGAGATGAGCGCCGATGACGCGCTTGAGCCGGCTCTTGTCGAGCAGGCGCAGGATGTCGGCACTGGCGTCATTGGCCAGGTGGCCGTAGTCGCCGCCGATGCGGCGCTTGAGGAAGGCGGGATAGGGCGAGCGATCCAGCATCTCGCGGTCGTGATTGCATTCCAGCAGCAGCGAATCGCAAGCGCCCAGCGCCTGCACCAGGTGCGCGGTCGGCTGACCGGCATCGGTCAATACGCCCAGGCGCCGGTCACCGTCGCCGGCCACATACTGGATGGGCTCCCGGGCATCATGCGGAACGGTATAGGGGGACAATTCAAGATCGCCGATGGCAATCTTCTGACCATCGGCACAGAAGCGCACATCGACATCGGCAGCCTGCTCGGCCACCGCCTGCCAGGTACCATAACTGAGCCAGACCGGAATGCGATAGCGTCGCGCGAACTTGAACACGCCACTGACGTGATCCGAGTGCTCGTGCGTGACGACGATGGCGGCGACGTCGGAGGGGTCCAGCCCCAGGCGCAGGATACGCTTTTCGGCTTCGCGCAAAGTAAAGCCGCAGTCCAGCATGACCGTGGTCCCCGAGGAGGGACGCTGGTCGCCGGCTGCGGCCGAGATCAGCAGCGCATTGCCTTCGCTGCCGCTACCGAGGCTCGCGAACTTCATCTGAGCCCCGGGTCCTGATTACTTCAGTTGCTCGTTGAGCAGGCCCAGGATCTTGTCGGAAATACCCGAGGTATCCGGACCACCCTCGCCGTTCTGGACGGTGATATTGCTGCTGTCGGAACCGGCGCCCTTGACCACGATGCGGTACTTGGCGGCCTTCTTGTCCTTGTCCTTGGAGCTGAAGATGCGCGAGAAGAAACCGTCATCCTTCTTGTCCTTGGCGTCCTGGTTCTGGTCGACGTAACGGACAAAATAGATGCCCTGGCTGCGATCGCGGTCTTCCACGGTGAAGCCGACGCGATCCAGCGCCAGGCCGACGCGGCGCCATGCGCGGTCGAAGCCTTCATCGACTTGCACGCTGGTGCCCGCCACACCCTTCTGCAGACGCGAACGTGCCTGCAGCGACGGAGCATTGGCCACGGCGGCCTTGGCCTTGGTCTCTTCAGCACCCAGGCGCACCATCAGGCGCGACAGGAATTCGGCTTCCAGGCCCGGATCTGAGGGACGTGCGGTCCACACCGAGGTTTCCTTGGCCGAACCGGTCAGCACTTCCTCGGCACCGCGATGGCTGATGAAGATCTCGGTGGTGCCGTTGGGGCCGCGTTCCAGGCGGGTGCGGAACTTGTCACGCTCGCCGGTGGAATACAGCGAATCGAACACCTTGCCCAGCGTGTTGCGGATGAAGTCCTGGGGAATCTTGGCGCGGTTCTCGGCCCAGTCGGTTTCCATGACGCCGGTATCGGGCGATTCGACGTTGATCAGGAAACCGTTGTCCTGCCAGAAGTCCTTGATCTGCGACCACAGCTGTTCCGGGCTCTGCTTGACCACCAGCCAGCGCTGCGAACCGTCGCGTTCGATGCGGATTTCGTCGCCCTTGGCAGTCGGTGCCACGGAGGTGACTTCGGTGGTCGGCTTGTTCTGCTGCTCCAGCTGGTAGCCGGATGCGGTCGCCACGCCCTTGTTGGCCTCGGGGATGGAATAACGGTTGTCGCGCTGCAGCTGGGTCAGGTCGGGCGGCACTTCCAGACGCGGGCCACGGGCCTTTTCCGCGCTCTTGTAATCGATACGGTCCCCTTCGAGCATGTTGCCGATGGAGGAACATCCTGCCAGTCCGGCCAGCGCCAGTGCGATGACGATACTGCGTTGGGTAATTGTGTACGCGGAGCGGGATACCGGACGAACGTTCTTGCTATTAGTCATATCGTTACTATTGAAAGCGGAATCGGATTTCAGGAGACCTGCGCCAAAGCGGCCAAGCCGATTATTTTAATACACCGGACTCGCGCAGGGCCGCGCGCACGGTGTCGTGGTAAGCCGCTCCCAGCGGCGCCAGCGGCAGACGCATGCCGGAGGGAATGAGGCCCATTTCCTGCATGGCCCACTTCAGCGGCACCGGGTTGGGTTCGACGAAGAGCTTGTTGTGCAGGGGCAGCAGCTTGTTGTTCAGTTCCACGGCACGGGCGATGTTGCCGCTCATGGCGGCCACGCACAGTTCGTGCATGTCGCGCGGGGCGACGTTGGCGGTAACCGAGATGTTGCCGGCGCCGCCATACAGCATCAGCGCGATGGCGGTGGCGTCGTCGCCCGAGTAGACCGCGAAGCTCTTGGGCGCCAGGCGGATCAGGTCGGTGCCGCGGGCGATGTTGCCGGTGGCATCCTTCACGCCGACGATGCCCTTGACCTGCGCCAGGCGCAGGATGGTCTCGTTGCTCATGTCGGCGACAGTACGGCCGGGCACGTTGTACAGGATCACCGGCAGATCCACCGCTTCGGCGATGGTCTTGAAGTGCAGGTACATGCCTTCCTGGGTCGGACGGTTGTAGTACGGCACCACCTGCAGCGAGGCATCGGCACCGACCTTCTTGGCGAAGGCGGTCAGTTCGATCGCTTCGGCGGTGGAATTGCCACCGGTGCCGGCGATGATGGGGATGCGCTTGGCCGTGTGCTCGACCGCGACCTTGATCAGTTCGCAGTGTTCTTCCATCGAGACGGTGGGCGATTCGCCGGTGGTACCGACGATGACGATGCTGTCAGTTCCCTCGGCGATATGCCAGTCGATCAGCTTGCGCAGGCCATCGTAATCGAGGCTGCCGTCCGGATGCATGGGAGTGACGATTGCAACAATGCTACCCTTGATCATGGTGTGCGTGCTTTAGGTAATGGTCAAAATAAAGGCCTGATTGTAGCGGATAGACGCCTCAACAGGTCAATTTTGCCGGTGCTTCAGATGAAGGCCGGCGTAAAAATACGGGAAGAACGCAGGTTTTCGCCCTCACCGGTCGGACTTGCCGGAGCTCAATAGCCCAGCCCCATCGCCTCGCGTACGTCACGCATGGTGTCCTGGGCCAGCTTGCGGGCCTTTTCGCAGCCATCGGCAACGATGGCGCGCACCAGCGAGGGGTCGTCCAGATAAGGCTGCGCGCGCTCCAGCATCGGTTGCTGCTCCTGCAGGATGGCATCGATCACCGGTTGCTTGCATTCCAGGCAACCAATGCCGGCCGACCGGCAACCCTTGGCCGCCCAATCCTTCACGTCCGCCGGGGAATAGACCTGGTGGAATTGCCATACCGGGCATTTCTCGGGATCGCCCGGGTCGCTGCGGCGCACCCGCTGCGGGTCGGTCGGCATGGTCTTGACCTTCTTGGTGACCGACTCCTTGTCTTCACGCAGGGCGATGGCATTGCCATAGCTCTTGGACATCTTGGCGCCGTCCAGCCCCGGCAGGCGCGAGGCCTCGGTCAGCATGGCCTGCGGCTCGGTCAGGATCAGCTTGCGGCTGCCTTCCAGATAGCCGAACAGCCGTTCACGATCGATCATCGACAGGTTCTGCGCATCGTCCAGCATGGCCTTGGCCTGCTCCAGCGCCTCGTCGTCGCCCTTTTCCTGGAATTGCGTACGCAGCTCCAGGTACAGCCTGGCGCGCTTGCTGCCCAGTTTGCGGGTCGCGGCCAGGGCCTTTTCCTCGAATCCTTTTTCCTTGCCGTACAGATGGTTAAAGCGGCGCGCAATCTCGCGCATGATCTCGATGTGCGGCACTTGGTCCTCGCCCACCGGCACCTGGCTGGCGCGGTAGATCAGCACGTCGGCCGCCTGCAGCAGCGGATAGCCGAGGAAACCATAGGTCGCCAGGTCGCGATCGGCCAGCTTCTCCTGCTGGTCCTTGTAGGTGGGCACGCGCTCCAGCCAGCCCAGCGGGGTGGCCATGGACAGCAGCAGGTGCAGCTCCGCATGTTCCGGCACGCGCGACTGGATGAACAGCGTCGCCTGGGCCGGATCGACACCGGCCGCCAGCCAGTCGATGACCATTTCCCAGGTGCTGGTCTCGATCACCGAGGGATCGTCGTAATGGGTGGTCAGTGCATGCCAGTCGGCCACGAAGAACAGGCAGGGCAATTCGGATTGCAGCTTGACCCAGTTCTTCAGGGCGCCATGATAGTGGCCCAGGTGCAGCGCGCCGGTGGGGCGCATGCCGGAGACGACGCGATCAGGATACATGGCAGTAGGCTAGGTGGTAAGGAGGGAAAATCATGCGGATCATCACGTTGGCCGCTTCAGTCAGTGGAACAGCAAGGTGATCGGATAGGTAATCAACTGCAGTACCAGACCGGCACCGTACATCACCGGTGCCATCCACCAGGTATAGATCACCTTGAGCAGCACCAGCGCCATGACGATGAAGAAGCCATAGGGCTCGATCTGGGCGAATTTATAGGCGTACTTGTTGGGCAACAGGCTGGTGAGGATGCGACCGCCATCCAGCGGCGGGATCGGGAACAGGTTGAAGGCGAACATCACCAGGTTGGTCAATACACCGGCCTTGGCCATGAGGGTGAAGAATTCTTCTTGCACGCCCCCCAGCGCCAGGGCGTAGATGGCAATCATCCACAGCAGTGCCATGAGGAAATTGGCAGCCGGACCGGCCAGCGAGACCCAGGCCATGTCGCGCTTGGGCTTGCGCAGGTGGCCGAAGTTGATCGGCACCGGCTTGGCATAGCCGAACAGGAAGGCACCGCTGGTGGCGAAGTACAGCAGGATGGGGATGAGGATGGTGCCGAAGGGATCGATGTGCTTGAGCGGGTTCAGGCTCATGCGCCCCATGGAATAGGCGGTATTGTCGCCGAAGAACTTGGCGGCATAGGCATGCGCCGCCTCGTGCAGGGTGATGGCGAAGAGCACGGGCAGCGCGTAGACCGCGACAGTCTGGATGAGATCGTTCATGGGCGGGGATTTTATCAGAGGGGCAACATGGCGCTTGGGAATTCAAGCCCGGCGGGCTGTTGATACAAGAAATCGCCGGCTCAGGCGGCCTGCAGACCGAAGATGCCGGCATCTCCCCTGCCCTGGCGCACCAGCACCGGCTGTTCATCGTCGGTGAGGTCGATGACGGTAGTCGGCTCCAGGCTGCAGGCGCCGCTGTCGATGACCAGGTCGATCTGCTTTTCCAGATGGCTGCGGATATCGTCGGCGCTGGTCAGCGGCAGGTCTTCGTCCGGCAGGATCAGGGTGGTACCCAGCAGCGGCTGGCCCAGTTCTTCCAGGAGCATGTGGGCGATGCGGTTTTCCGGCACGCGCAGGCCGATGGTCTTGCGCGAGGGATGCGACAGGCGGCGCGGCACTTCCTTGGTAGCTTCCAGGATGAAGGTATAGGCCCCCGGCGTGGCGGCCTTGAGCAGCCGGTACTGGCGGTTGTCGACCTTGGCGTACTGGGCGATCTCGGAGAGGTCGCGGCACAGCAGGGTCAGGTGGTGCTTGTCGTCCACGCCGCGGATGCGACGTACACGCTCCACCGCATCCTTGTTGTCGAGCTGGCAGACCAGCGCGTAGCATGAGTCGGTCGGCAGGGCCACCAGGCCGCCCTTGTGGATGATCTGCGCCGCCTGCTTGATCAGGCGCAGTTGCGGGTTGTCGGGGTGAATCTCGAAAAACTGGCTCATGATGCGGTTTCCGTTTCCATTTCCAATACCAAATCGCTTTCAATTCGTAAAAAGCACAACGGCGGTGTCGCCACCGCCGTTGTCGCCGCCCGCCGGGCTTAACGCTGGCCGCGCAGGGCGGCGATGCGCTGTTCCAGCGGCGGATGCGTCGAGAACAGTTCCATGAAGCCGGGCTTGTCGCTGATGCCCAGGGCCGCCATGTTCTGCGGCAGGCCTTCGGGCGAGAAACCGCCCAGCCGCGCCAGCGCATTGATCATCGGCTGCGGCGTACCCAGCAGTCGGGCCGCGCCGGCGTCGGCGCGGAACTCGCGGTGGCGCGAGAACCAGGCCACGATCATCGAAGCACCGATGCCGAAGACGATCTGGCAGACCAGCACCGTCACGGTATAGCCGATGCCGGGACCGGATTCGTCGTTATTGCGGCGCAGGGCCGAATCGACGAAGTAACCCACCACGCGCGACAGGAACACTACGAAGGTATTTACCACACCCTGGATCAGCGTCATGGTGACCATGTCGCCATTGGCGATGTGTGCCACCTCGTGACCCAGCACGGCTTCCACCTCGTCCTGCGTCATGCCCTGCAGCAGCCCGGTGGACACCGCCACCAGGGCCGAGTCCTTGAACGCGCCGGTGGCGAAGGCATTGGGCTCACCGTCATAGACTGCCACTTCCGGCATGCCGATCCCGGCGCGCTGGGCCAGCTTGCCGACGGTCTGCAGCAGCCAGGCCTCGGTGCCGTTCATGGGCGTCTCGATCACCCTGGCGCCGGTGGACCACTTGGCCATGCTCTTGCTCATCAGCAAGGAAATGATGGAGCCCGTGAAGCCGACCACCAGCGAGAACACCAGCAGCATCGGCAGGTTCAGGCCGGACCGGGTCAGGAAGCGGTCCACGCCCAACAGCGACAAGATGACGCTCATCACGACCAGCACGGCGATATTGGTCGCAATAAACAACAAGATGCGTTTCATGGGGAAAACTCCTATCGGGAAAGTGGGGAGGGCCTGTTCACATTTAATCTACGAGTGCGAGAGGTCGCCAAGCGTTGACTGCCTAGGCGCAGCGACGCGCCGTAGTGGTGCTACGGCAAGGAGCTGCAACAACGGCAGGCGACGCTTGGCGGCCTCTCCCGGAGGGTTGGCGCCAGAAGGCGCGCTGGCGGCGTTGCACGTCAGGGCTGGTGGCACCACCACCAGCCCTGGCGCGCGCCTTGCCACCACGCCTTCTGGCGCCAACGCATCTCGCAGATTAAATGTGAACAGGCCCTAGATAGGAGTCCAGCCCCGGAAATCAAGGGCAAGCTCGGCCATGGCTGCAGTTTTCACCAACCTGCAGGCCCGCCCGGGAACCCGGACTTACAGGCCCCAGTCGTGCCACACCGGCTTGACCCCTGTCGGCAAGGCCGGCAGGCCGCCCAGGTCCACACGCGACTCGCCGGGGCCATGGAAGTCCGAGCCCATCGACGCCAGGAAGCCGTAGCTGCGCGCCACCTGGGCGTATTCCTGATACTGCTCGGGGGTATGGCTGCCGGTATTGACCTCGATGGCGGCGCCACCGAACTGCTTGAATTCATCGAACAGCGCGCCGAACTGGGTCTGGCTGTACTTGTAGCGGCCCGGGTGAGCGATCACCGCCACCCCGCCGGCCCCGCGGATCCAGCGCACCGCCTCTTCCAGCGTGGCCCAGCGGTGCGGCACGTAGCCCGGCTTGCCTTCGGTGAGGTAGTTGGCGAACACTTCCTTGGTATCGCCACACTGGCCGCACTCGACCAGATAGCGGGCGAAGTGGGTGCGCGAGATCAGGTCCGGGTTGCCCACATGCTTGAGCGCGCCTTCATAGGCGCCGCAGATGCCGTACTGGTCCAGCGCCTGGGCGATCTCGCGGGCGCGGCGCTCGCGGCCGTTGCGGGTGGCGGCCAGTCCCTCGACCAGCGCGCGGTTGGTCTCGTCGATGCGCAGGCCGACGATGTGCACCGTCTGCCCGGCCCAGGTGACCGAGATTTCCACCCCGCCCACATGTTGCAGGCCCAGCGCCTGCGCCGCCGCGCGGGCACGCGCCACGCCACCGACTTCGTCGTGATCGGTCAGCGCCCACACGCCCACGCCGTTGGCCTTGGCACGCGCGGCCACCTCCTCCGGCGGCAACAGGCCGTCCGAGACGTTGGAGTGGCAATGCAGGTCGAACTTGAGCTCAGACATAGGAATGCGCGATGACTCGGGCCGGTCGCTTGTGGCTGCCGCCGATCAGGGAATGCGGGGTGATTGGAATGTCTCCATTCTACGCCCTTCCACCCTGCCCCGCTCAGGCCGGCTGCGCCAGGAAGGTCTCGATGAGCTGCGCCAGCCGCTCGGGCTGGTCATGGTGCAGCATGTGGCCGGCCTGGTCGATCATCTCGACCTGGGTGCGCGGGATGCAGGCGATACGACGGTCGATTTCCTCGCGCTTGAGCGAGGCCGGCCCGAAGAAGCGACCGATGTCGCTGTCGGTCGCTTCGATCCACAGCACCGGCGCGGTGATGCGGCCCCAGCAGGCCATCATCTCGTCCACCCGATACAGGATGGGGCTGACCTGCTTGTGCGCCGGATCACCCAGGATCTGCCACAGTCCGCTGCCATCCTGCTGCGCCCAGTGTTGTGCCAGGAAAGCGGCACGCTCGTCGGACAGGCGCGCATTGTTCTTCTGCAGGCGCATGGCCACTTCTTCCAGCGTGTCATAGCCGCGCAGCAGTGGCGGGTTCTTGATCTCGTCCAGCCATTGCACAAACCTTCCCGGCGCCTGCTCAGGCTTGGCCGTGGGCAGGCCCAGGCCTTCCAGGTTGATCAGGCGGGCGATGCGCTCCGGGCGCAGGCCGGCATAGAGCGTCACCACATTGCCGCCCATGCTGTGGCCCAGCAGGTTGATGGCTTCCCCGGGCGCATGGTGGTCGATGATGGCCTCCAGATCGGCCAGGTAGTCAGGGAACCAGTAGGCATCTGCCGGGCTGCGCTCGCTCAGGCCAAAGCCGCGCCAGTCGGGCGCGATCACGTGCCACTCGCGCTGCAGCGCGTCGACCATGAACTGGAACGAGGCCGACATATCCATCCAGCCGTGGAACATGAAGATCTTGGGCGCCTGCGGGTCGCCCCAGTGACGGATGTGATAGCGCAGGCCGCGTACGGTAAGGAATTCGGAGCGTGAAGCGTGCTTGGCGATGGTCGGATGCATGTCGTTTTCTTTGTTATCGGTGCTGCAAGGCGGGACTACGAAAGATCAAGCAGCAAAGTATAGACAAAAGTGAACGATCGTGCGCGAAGGCCCTTGATCCGGCGGTTCAGGGCAGGAAGCGCCCCAGGTCGAAGGTGGAACGGTGGCCGATCTCGGCGAAGTTCTGCTCCAGCCACTCGGAGGCGCGCTCCCGTCCCTGCTGGAACAGGCTGCCGATGAAGCTGGCCTGGGTATTGAGCTTGGACAGGTTGGTCAATTGCTCCATCAGTTCGTTGGCATCGATCATGTGGATATTGAGCTGGCGCAGGCGCCGCTCCAGCGCACCGAAGGCCAGGGTGGAATTCTCGGCTTCGCGCTTGGCCAGGGCCAGTCCGCTCAGTTCGGTGAAGAAGGCCGAGCTGAAGCTGATTTCCGAAAGACGCTGGCCGATGTCATGGCTGCTGGTGGGCGTACCGGCGCGGCGGCTGGGGTGCAGCAGCACCACCATCACATCGCGCGCGGCGCAGGCATGCAGCAAGGGGAAGATCGGGGGATTGGCGGTGAGCCCCCCATCCCAGTAGGCCTCGCCATCGATCTCGATGGGCCGGTGCAGCGAGGGCAGGCAGGCCGAGGCCAGCAGCACCTCCACCGACAGGTCGGCATTGCGGAAGATCTTCAGGATGCCGGTGCTGACCTGGGTGGCGGCGATGAAGAGCTTCAACTCGCGCTGCCGGCGCAGCCGCTCGAAGTCCACCTGCTCCAGCAGGATGTCGCGCAGCGGGTTGATGTCCAGGGGATTGAGTTGCGTGGGCGAGAAGAAGCGGGTCATCGCCAGCAAGGCCTGCATGCCCGGCATGGGCGTGGGATTGGCCACCACCGGCGCGCCCTCGGCATTGAGGTAGTCCAGCGGCGCACCGGTGGACAACGCGGTCCAGAAGCGCTCCAGCGCGGCCCGCGCACCATCGCGACCATCCTGTACATAGCCCTGGGCCAGCACCGCCGCATTCATGGCCCCGGCGGAGGCACCGCTGATGCCTTCCATGTCCAGCCGCCCATCTTCCAGCAGGCGGTCCAGCACGCCCCAGGTGAAGGCGCCATGGGAGCCACCACCCTGCAGAGCCAGACTGACGATCTTGTTCGACATGATGTCCTTTTCCTCGGTCACATCCTGCGGGCTGTCATGCCCGGGTCACCACATAAGCTTATGCTGCACTGCACTATCATGGTATAACACGAATACCGCGCTGCCGAAAAGTGGCTGCCAGATGGAAACAAATCGGCAACCAAAAGCAACATGCCGGCACCCACAGGAAACAGCTCGGCCATTGTAACGAAGTAAAGACGTCACGACGGACACTGCAGAGGACACATGAAATCGATTTGCGTATATTGCGGCTCTTCCCCCGGTGCATCGCCCGCCTACGCCGAGGCGGCGCGCAAGCTGGCGCAGGAAATGGTGAAGAACAACATCGCCCTGGTCTATGGCGGCGGCAATGTCGGCCTGATGGGCATCATCGCCAGCGAAGTCATGAAACTCGGGGGCGAAGCCACCGGCGTCATCCCCAAGGCCTTGCTGGACAAGGAACTGGGCCACGACGGCCTGACCCGTCTGCACATCGTCAAGGACATGCACGAGCGCAAGGCCATGATGGCCGAGCTTTCCGACGGTTTCGTTGCCATGCCCGGTGGCATGGGGACGCTGGAAGAACTGTTCGAGGTGCTGACCTGGGCGCAGCTGGGCTTCCACTACAAGCCGATCTGCCTGTACAACGTGGAAGGCTTCTACAACAACCTGATCGCCTTCGTCGACCATCTGGTGTCGCAGCGTTTCGTCAGTTCCGACCAGTCCGGGCTGATGATGCATGAAGCCGATCCAGCCACGCTGATCGAGCGCTTCCAGAGCTTCAAACCGACCTACAAGACCAAATGGGCCGATCGCGAAGCGGTGGCCAATCTGGTGCCTTGATCCAAACCCGGTCGCGCCTGCGGCTCTGGAGCGGCTGCAGGTTTTGCAGGATTCATTTCCGTTTCTTCACATTCCTGCAGCAAGCAAAACGCCCGTCCCTCCTGCGAGGCGACGGGCGTTCTCATTTCTTCACTTTTGGCCCAAATCGGGGCCTAAGCAGGCTTTCAGGCTCTCAGGCCTCCAGTGCCTGACGGAAGTCGGCCACCAGATCCTCGGTATCTTCCAGGCCCACCGAGACGCGGATGAGCGACTCGGCAATGCCCATGCTGGCACGGCGCTCGGCGCCCATCTCGTAGAAGATGGTGTGGGCCACCGGGATCACCAGGGTGCGGGTGTCGCCCAGGTTGCTGGCGGCCACCGCCAGATGCATGCGGTTGAGATAGTCGAAGCAGTCGATGCCGTCCTTCAGTTCGAAGGACATCAGGCTGCCGAAGGAGCGGAACAATGCCTTGGACAAGGCATGCTGCGGATGGGACTCCAGCCCCGGGTAATACACGGCCGCCACGCGCTCATCGGCTTCCAGCATCTGCGCCACGGCCAGGGCATTCTTGCATTCGCGCTCCTGGCGCAGGGCCATGGTCTCGGCACCGACGGCGATGTGATGCGCCGCTTCCGGCCCCAGCGTGGCGCCGAAGTCGCGCAGCGCCTTGGCGCGGATCTGCGCCATGCCCCATTGCGGCGCCGGGTTCTTCTTGTAGTTGTCGGCGATGTGCGGATAGCGGGTCCAGTCGTATTCGCCGGTATCGGTCAGCGCGCCACCCAGCGCATTGCCGTGGCCGCCGATGGACTTGGTCAGCGAATTGACCACCAGGCCGGCGCCGACCGTCTTGGGACGGAACAGGTAGGGCGAGGTCATGGTGTTGTCCACCACGTAGAGGATGCCGCGCTCGCGGCACAGCTCGCCGATGCGCTTCAGGTCCGCCACCTGGGTGCGCGGATTGGCGATGGTCTCGACGAACACCAGGCGGGTATTGGGCGTGATGGCCGCTTCCACATTCTTCACATCGGTGGCGTCCACCATGGACACCTTGGCGCCCTGCGCGCCGACTGTCATCCACAGGCTATTGGTATTGCCGAACAGGAAAGCCGAGGACACCACATGGTCGCCCTCGCGCAGCAGACCCTGGACGATGGCGCCGATGGCGGCCATGCCGGTGGCAAAGCAGATGGTGGACTTGCCGTCTTCCATCTTGGTGATCTTCTCTTCCAGCGCCGACACCGTCGGGTTGCCCTGGCGACCGTAGCGATAGCCCGGCTGCTTGCCCTGGAAGACTTCGGCCAGCTGGCGCGCGTCTTCATAGCCGAAGGTCACGGAAGTGTGGATGGGCTTGTGCAGCGAGCCATGCTCGATACCCTTCTGGCGGTCGCTGTGGAGGATGGTGGTGGTAAAGCCGTAGGTCTTTTTATCGTTCATCGCGGGAGTCGGAAATGCAGGGATGGGCAGGGATGGGCAGGATGGCCGGCAGCGGCAAGCACGGGCCAAAGGCAAAATGATAAGCCAGTTTTCCACCAGCTGCGCATGAAAGAAAAACGCCGGCACCGCAGAAGCGGCCACCGGCGTGCTGTTCCAGCCTCTGGTCAGGCGCGGATCAATCCACGCGGGCCAGGTTCAGGTTCAGCTGCGAACGGACTGCATCTTCCAGTGCCGGCTTGGGATTCTTGCGGGCATATTCGATGCGGTCCAGGTATTCCTGGGTGATGTCGCCGGTGATGTAGTGACCGTCGAAGCAGGATGCCTCGAAGTTGCGCAGGGCCGGGTTGGAGTCGGCAATGGCGCGCTTCATGGCTTCCACGTCCTGGTAGACCAGGGCATCGGCGGTGATCTCGCGGCACACTTCCTCTTCGCTGCGGCCGAAGGCGATCAGCTCGTCGCGGGTCGGCATGTCGATACCGTAGACGTTGGGGAACTTCACCGGCGGCGCGGCCGAAGCGAAGATCACGTTCTTGGCGCCGGACTCGCGCGCCATCTGCACGATCTCGCGGCTGGTGGTGCCACGCACGATGGAGTCATCCACCAGCAGCACGTTCTTGCCCTTGAATTCGCTGCCGATGGCATTGAGCTTCTGGCGCACCGACTTCTTGCGCAGGGCCTGGCCCGGCATGATGAAGGTACGGCCGATGTAGCGGTTCTTGATGAAGCCTTCGCGGTACTCGATACCCAGCTTCAGCGCCAGTTCCATGGCGGCCGGACGCGAGGAATCGGGGATCGGCATGACCACGTCGATCTCGCCGTGCTTGAACTGCTTGCGGATCTTCTCGGCCAGGAACTCGCCCATCTTCAGGCGGGCGCCGTAGACGGAGGCGCCGTCGATGATGGAGTCCGGACGGGCCAGGTAGACGTATTCGAAGGCACAGGGGTTCAGCGACGGGTTCTCGGCGCATTGCTGGTTGTACAGCTTGCCGTCGTTGTCGATGAAGATCGCTTCACCCGGGTTGACGTCGCGCAGGAAGCGGAAGCCCATGCCTTCCAGGGCCACCGATTCGCTGGCCATCATGTATTCGATGCCCTTGTCGCTTTCGTTGAAGCCCAGGCACATCGGACGGATGCCGTACGGATCGCGGAAACCCAGGAGGCCATAACCGGCGATCTGCGCCACCACGGCGTAGGAGCCGCGCACGCGCTTGTGCACCATGGCCACGGCCTTGAAGAGCGCCGCCGGGTCCAGCGAGTAGCCGGTGGTGGCCTGCTGGATTTCGTGGGCCAGCACGTTCAGGAGCACTTCGGTATCGGAATCGGTGTTGATGTGGCGGCGATCGTTCTTGAACATCTCGATCTTCAACTGTTCCGCATTGGTCAGGTTGCCGTTGTGCGCCAGGATGATGCCGAAGGGGGCATTGACGTAGAACGGTTGCGCCTCTTCTTCCGAGGAAGAGCTGCCAGCGGTCGGGTAACGCACCTGGCCGATGCCGGTGTTGCCAGGCAGCGAGCGCATGTTGCGGGTACGGAACACGTCGCGCACCAGGCCATTGGCCTTGTGCATCGAGAAACCGTTGCTGTGGTTGGTTGCGATGCCCGCTGCATCCTGGCCGCGGTGCTGCAGCAGCAGCAGCGCGTCATACAGCATCTGGTTGACGGGGCTATGAGAGACGATACCGACGATGCCACACATGGTGGACTCCTAACGAAGAACGAAAACGAAAATGAACTACGACTGCAACCGACGACCAATGCACCCTGCCACGGGATCTGCCCGCGGCAGCGGCATCAGACAGGGGGTGAAAAATTCACATGCTCGGCCAGTTTTTCCGGCAGGTAGGGCAGCACGGCCTGGGCAGCCTGTTCAACCCAGGGGCTGAACCTGGCCTCTTTCCAGAACGGCTGTTGCGGAATCGAGGTCGTGCCGCACAGCAATGCCACCGCCACCACCAGCAGGACGCCACGCGCCACGCCGAAAATACTGCCCAATGTCCTGTCCAGCATGGTCAGGCCCGTGGCCTTGACCAGCTCACTCAATGTCTTGGCCACCAGCGCCATCAACAGGCGCGTCCCGATGAACAAGGCCACGAAGGCGACGATGAGTCGCGTCAATTCGCCCGGCACCACGTCCGGCAGCATCGTCGAAAGCGCCTCGCCATACATGTTGGCCACCACCAGCGCCACGATCCAGCCAGCCAGCGACAACACCTCGCGCACCAGTCCACGCAGGGTGCCGATGATCACGGAACACGCCAGGATCAGCAGCACCAGGTAGTCAAATATCGTCACGATGACAACAATATGCGGCTATCTGCAGCCAATTTCAAGCAGGAACAATAGTAGCATTCAAGCCCAGCTTCTTGATTCGGCTTCCCATGCGCTCGGCTTCATCGCGGCTGCCGAAGGGACCGACGCGGATGCGCGTACGTTCGCCGGCCTGGGTCGCGATCTTTTGCGTGTAGGAGTGAATACCTGCTGCGTTGAGCTTGTTGCGCAATTCATTGACCTTGTCCTGGGTCGCCAGCGCGGCGACCTGGATGACGAACTTGCCCCCGGTGGCGGCCGGCTTCTTCTCTGCCGGCGCAGCAGCGGCACCGGACTTGCCTTCCAGGATCGCCAGCGCACGGGCCGAATCGTCATGAGCGGAGGGCGCTGCTGCCGGCGCGGTGGAGGCTGGGGCCGGGGCCTTGGGCTTGGCGGCTTCCTTCTTCGGCTCTTCCTTGTGCTCGACCACGATAGCCTTCTTTTCCTCGACCTTGGTCGCAGGCTTGTCGATCACCTTGGGGGCCACGGCCGCCACCGGCGGGCTGGCCGGCTGTGCGGCCGGGGCAGTGGCGGGTTCGGGCGCGATGCTGGCCGGCTCGACGATCTCTTCCTTCTGGTCCAGCGAGGCCTGCTTGGCATCGCCCGCAGAGGCTGGCACCGGGGCCGAGGTTCCGGCCGAGGCCGCCTGGTCCTTGGATGGGATCTGGATGGCGATATCGTCGTTGAGCGGCTTGGGCTCGGAATCGAGGATCATCGGCAACACGATCACCACCGCCAGCGCCAGCGCGACGGCACCGATCAGGCGGCGGCGCGCACGTTTCTTTTCCGGCAACAAGGGATCAGCGGCGGCGTCCTTGCCGGCCTTGGCCCGTCCCCCTGCGGCACGGCCAGAGGTATTGGCGGCGCTACGGCTGCCGCGGCTGCGAATGACGGAAGACTGCTCGTCGGAACGCGAACGGAAAGTACCTTGATCGGAAGCAGAGTCCTGCTTGTTTTTGCGGAAAAACGAGAACAAGCCCATGCGGAGTCGTCTTGAATTGATCTGAAAATCTTGGAAAACCTGCCCGACCCATCAGGTCGGGGCGCCGCCGGGCGTGGCGGCCGGCTCCGGAAATCGGGTACGGGTTCAGTGCAGACCGGGGCGGCGCGCCTGCATGACGCCGGCCACGGTGAGGAAGGACCCGAAAACCACAATTCTATCATTCTCCCCTGCTCTGCTTAATGCATTTGCATAGGCGTCGGCCGGCGAAGTGAAGGTTTCGATGCTGCGCGCCGCGTCCCGCCTGAATTCCGGCGCCACGCCGGCACCCAGCAGGGCGTCCTTGAGCTGTTGTGCAGTGGCCGCGCGCGGCAGCGGCAGGTCGGTCACGCACCAGTGGTCGATCTTGTCCTTCAGATGACCGATGACGCCTTCGATGTCCTTGTCCAGCATGGAGCCGAACACCGCATAGGTGTAGGGGTGAAAGCCCATGTTGTCCAGGTTCTGCGCCAGCGTGGCGGCCGCATGGGGGTTGTGCGCCACGTCCAGGATCACCAGCGGCTGGCCCGGCAGAACCTGGAAGCGGCCCGGCAGCTCCACCGTGGCCAGCCCGGTGCGTACTTCCTGCGCGCCTACCGGCAAGACTTCGCGCAAGGCTTCCAGCGCGGCCAGGGCGGCCGAGGCGTTCAACAGCTGGTTGGCGCCGCGCAGGCTGGGATAGGCCAGCGAATTGCGACGCATGCCGCGTCCGCCATAGGCCCACTGCTGCTTGTCGCCCTGGTAGTTGAAGTCGCGGCCCATCAGCCACAGGTCGGCGCCGATCTTCTCGGCATGCGCGATCAGGGACTTGGGCGGCAGCGGGTCGCCGCACACGGCGACCTTGCCGGGACGGAAGATGCCGGCCTTCTCGAAGCCGATTTCTTCGCGGGTCTCGCCCAGGTATTCGGTATGGTCGATGTCGATGCTGGTGACGATGGACACATCGGCATCAATCACGTTGACCGCATCCAGGCGGCCACCCAGGCCGACTTCCAGGATCACCACGTCCTGCCCAGCATCGGCCAGCAGCTTCATGATGGCCAGGGTGGTGAATTCGAAATAGGTCAGGGAGATGTCACCGCGCTGCGCCTCCACCGCCTCGAAGGCCGCGATCAGTTGCGCATCGCTGGCCATGTCGCCGCTGATGCGGGCGCGTTCGTTGAAGTGCAGGAAATGCGGCTTCATGTACAGGCCCACGCGATAGCCGGCGCGCAGCAGGATCGATTCCAGCATGGCGCAGGTGGAGCCCTTGCCGTTGGTACCGGCCACCATGATGACCGGGCAGTCGAACCGGATGTCCAGCTTCTGCTTGACCTGCATGACCCGCTCCAGGCCCATGTCGATCTGCTTGAAGTGGCGTTGTTCCAGCAGGGCCAGCCATTCGCTCAAGGTGGCGGGGGTGGCAGGGCTCGGGGAAGCTTGGGAAGTCATGGCGCGTCTCGGTCGGTGAAGCTACAGCACAAAAACGAAATACGGATTACTGGACAGCTGTTCCGAATGAGGATGACACAAGTGTCCGTTCGTCCTGAGTAGCGGCATCGCCGCGTATCGAAGGCGCTACGTCCTGGTCCTTCGGCAAGCGCGGGAGCGCCTTCGATACGGCCCTGACCGGGCCTACTCAGGCCGAACGGTAGTCAGACATTCGAAACATGCATGAAAAAACAAGGCCCGGATTTGCACTTCTGCAAATCCGGGCCTGAAGTATATCCGCTTATCAGGAAACCGTTTCGGCGGCCTGGTTTTGCAGCAGGGCCAGCAGACGGGCGATTTCCTCGCGCATCTTGCGGCGGTCGACGATCATGTCGATGGCGCCCTTGGTGACCAGGAATTCGGCACGCTGGAAGCCTTCCGGCAGTTTCTCACGCACCGTGTTCTCGATCACGCGCGGGCCGGCAAAGCCGATCAGGGCGCGGGGTTCGGCCATCACCACATCGCCCATGAAGGCGAAGGATGCCGAGACACCGCCCATGGTCGGGTCGGTCAGCACGCTGATGAAGGGCAGCTTCTTTTCCGACAGCTTGGTCAGCATGGAGGTGGTCTTGGCCATCTGCATCAGCGACAGCAGGCCTTCCTGCATGCGGGCGCCGCCGGTGGCGGTGATGCAGATGAAGGGAACCTTCTGTTCCAGTGCCGCCTGGGCGCCGCGGGCGAAACGCTCACCCACCACCGAGCCCATGGAACCGCCCATGAATTCGAATTCGAAGCAGGCCACGACAACCGGCAGGGTCATGATGGCACCGCCCATGACCACCATGGCATCGGTTTCGCCGGTGGATTCCATGGCGTCCTTGAGACGGTCGGGGTACTTCTTGCTGTCCTTGAACTTCAGGGTGTCGACCGGCAGGGCTTCCTGGCCGATCTCATAGCGGCCGCCTTCGTCGAGCAGGGCATCGAGACGAGCGCGGGCGCGGATGCGCATGTGGTGACTGCATTTGGGGCAGACGTGGAGGTTGGACTCCAGGTCGGTACGGTACAGCACGGCCTCGCAGGAGGGGCATTTGACCCACAAACCTTCCGGGATGGCCTTGCGGCTGGTGGAGCCGCGTTGAATCTGGGGTGGCAGTAACTTCTCGAGCCAGCTCATAGATACCTCATAGATTTTTCCGGTGGCGCGCATTGTACCAGAGCCGACCGGGGCGGGACGTAAAGCACGGTCATGCTTTCCACCCAGCAAGAAATGAAGGACCGGCGGCTTGCGCCTTATCAAAAGACAAAGCCTCCGGGCGCAGTTCGGTGCACCCGGAGGCCTTCTGTCCGATTACTCCTGCCGGCCAGGCTCAGGCATCGAGCGCCTGGCGAATGCCGGTGACGAAGGTCTGCACCGCCTCGCAGGCTTTCTCCTGCGGGGTATTTTCGAGCTCGGCGATGATGCGGCTGCCGATCACGACCGCGTCGGCCACGCTGCCCACGGTGCGGGCGGTGGCACCGTCGCGGATGCCGAAGCCCACGGCGATGGGCAGCTTGACGTGCTGGCGGATGGCGGCGATACGTTCGGCCACTTCGGCGGTGTCGATATGGCCGGCACCGGTCACGCCCTTGAGCGAGACGTAATAGCAGAAGCCGCTGCTCACGGCCGCCACCTGGCGGATGCGCTCTTCCGACGAGGTCGGGGCCAGCAGGAAGATCGGGTCCATGCCGTTGGCCTGCATCTTCTGGGCGAATTCTTCACATTCCTCGGGCGGATAGTCCACCACGATGGTGCCGTCCACGCCCGCCTCGCTGGCAGCGGCGATGAAGGCATCCACGCCGAAGCGTTCGATGGGGTTGGCATAGCCCATCAATACGATGGGGGTATGGGTATTGGTCTTGCGGAATTCGCGCACATAGCCCAGCACATCATGGGTGCTGATGCCGAACTTCAGGGCCCGCTCGCAGGCGCGCTGGATCACCGGGCCTTCGGCCATGGGGTCGGAGAACGGCACACCCAGTTCGAGGATGTCGACGCCGCCGGCCACCAGCGCGTGCAGCAGCGGCACGGTCAGCTCCGGGGCCGGGTCGCCGGCGGTGATGAAGGTGATCAGGGCCTTGCGCTTCTGCTCGGCCAGTTGGGAAAAGGTAGTCTGGATTCTGGACATGATGGTGAAGTATTTTGTCGAACCAGCCGGCCACCCATCGGGCAGCCGGCACGCGTCAGGCAGGGGTGGCGATCAGCCCTGGCGCTGTTGCACGGTATGCATGTCCTTGTCCCCACGGCCGGACAGGTTGACCAGCACGATCTGATCCTTGGGCAGGGTCGCCGCCAGCTTGGCCGCATGGGCCAGGGCATGGCTGGACTCCAGCGCGGGGATGATGCCTTCGATGCGGCAGCAGGTGTTGAAGGCCTGCAGTGCCTCCTCGTCGGTGATGCAGGCATAGCTGGCGCGACCGCTGTCCTTGAGCCATGCGTGTTCCGGCCCCACGCCCGGATAATCCAGGCCGGCCGAGACCGAGTGGGTCTCGATGATCTGGCCATTGGCATCCTGCAGCAGGTAGGTGCGGTTGCCGTGCAGCACACCGGGCGAGCCCAGGGTCAGCGAGGCCGAATGGCGACCGGTATCAAGCCCGTCACCGGCGGCTTCCACGCCGACCAGCTTCACATCGGCATAGTCGATGTAGGGATAGAAGATACCCATGGCATTGGAGCCGCCACCGACGGCCGCCACCACGTAGTCCGGCTGGCGCGAGGCGATCTCGGGCATCTGCTGGATGCACTCGTTGCCGATCACCGACTGGAAGTCGCGCACCATCATCGGGTAGGGGTGCGGGCCGGCCACGGTGCCGATGATGTAGAAGGTGGTCTCGACATTGGTGACCCAGTCGCGCATGGCTTCGTTGAGCGCATCCTTCAGGGTCTTGGAGCCGGATTCCACCGGCACCACCTTGGCGCCCAGCAGGTTCATGCGGTACACGTTCTGCAACTGACGCTTCACGTCTTCCGCGCCCATGTAGACGATGCATTCCATGCCGAAACGCGCACAGATGGTGGCCGTGGCCACGCCGTGCTGGCCGGCACCGGTCTCGGCGATGATGCGCTTCTTGCCCATGCGCTTGGCCAGCAATGCCTGGCCGATCACGTTGTTGATCTTGTGGGCGCCGGTGTGGTTGAGGTCTTCGCGCTTGAAGTAGATCTGCGCACCGCCGGCCTGCTCGGACCAGCGCTTGGCGTGGTACACAGGGCTGGGACGGCCGACGAAATGCTTCAGTTCGGTGTGGAATTCGGCGAGGAATTGTTCATCGTGCTGGTAACGGGCATAGGCCTCGCGCAGCTCGTTCAGGGCCAGGGTCAGGGTTTCGGAGACGAAGCTGCCGCCGTAGGGGCCGAAGTGGCCACGCGCGTCCGGCAGGTTGTAGTGGGCCGACTGGTGCAGGGCGGCGACGGGAACGGCCTGGCGCTCGGCAAAGCTGCCGAGGGGGTTCAATTCTTTCATGGGTTTCCTCTGAATCTCGTACTGCGTACTGTATGGGGAGTGCTACGCCGGGGTAGCGTCCGCCAGGCGGACGGCGCTGATGAAGGCCTCGATCCTGGCGGCATCCTTGATGCCCTTGGCGGCTTCGACACCACTGCTGATATCGACCGCGTAGGGACGAACGCGGGTCACCGCCTCAGTGACGTTGTGTACGCTCAAGCCACCACTCAAAACGGCCCGAGGCGCGAGTTCTTTTGGAATGAGAGACCAATCGAAAACCTTTCCACTGCCGCCGTACTCCTCGACCAGGGTGTCGAGCAGCAGTCCGGTGAAAAACGGACTGGCGGAGCGATATGCCTGTTCATATTCTAACAAATCCGAGGGCTGCGTCGAACTTCCTATTCTGGCCGCACGCATGAAGGGTCTGACAACGGCGCGGGCGATCGCGGCACAGTGCTCGGGCGTTTCGTCGCCGTGGAACTGCAATATCGTCAGGGGCGCCTCGGCCAACACCTGTTGCACCTCTTCCAGGGTCGGGTTGACGAACAGGCCGACGATGCTCACCAGCGGCGGCACCGCCCGCGCCAGCTCGCCGGCACGTTGCGGCGTGACATAGCGCGGGCTTTTTGGATAGAACACCAGGCCCAGCGCATCGGCGCCAGCGGCCACGGTGGCACGGACATCCTCTTCGCGGGTCAGTCCACAGATCTTGATACGGGTACGCAAGCTCATCGATATTGCCTTTTTGCAAGAATTTCAGGGGTGCGCGCAGCGGCCCAACGCGCTACAGCCAGGGCCAGGAGCGATTCTCCTGCGGCAGCGCCCAGGCATCCGGATAGTCTACCCGCGCCAGGTAGAGGCCGTCCGGCATGAAGGTCGGGGCGGCCCGGCTGCGGTCGCGCAGGGCCAGTACCTGCCCTATCCACTCCGGCCCCTGCTTGCCGCTGCCGACCACGATCAGCGAGCCGACGATGTTGCGCACCATGTGATGCAGGAAGGCATTGGCCTTGAGCGTGAAGACGATCATGTCGCCATGGCGACGCACGGCGATGCTTTCCATCTTGCGCACCGGCGACTTGGCCTGGCACTCCACGGCCCGGAAGCTGGTGAAATCGTGCTCGCCAATCAGGTGCTGGGCCGCGCGGTGCATGCGGTCAGCGTCCAGCGGGCGGAAGGTCCAGCCGGCCTTGCCGGCCAGCAGCGGCGAACGGACCGCATGGTTGTAGAGCACGTAGTGATAGGTGCGGGCGATGGCCGAAAAGCGCGCATGGAAGCCGAACTGGGCCAGCTGCGCCGCCCCTTCGCGCTCGGCGCCATGCAGCGCGGCGACCTCGCCAGTGCCGGCACCGGCGCTGGCATTGGCAATGGCCGCGTCATCCACGTAAGGCAGCTCGCAGGCCCAGCGCACCGCGATCGTCGGCGGCAGGAAGGCATTGGTGCCGCGCACCCAGGAAAAGCTGTCGCGGGCGATGGCGGTGTCGAAATGGACCACCTGCTCCAGTGCATGCACGCCGGAGTCGGTGCGGCCGGCACAGGTGGTGGCGATGGGCTGGGTGCTGAAGCGCAGCAGGGCCGCTTCCAGCTGATCCTGCACGGTCTGGCGGTGCGGCTGGGTCTGCCAGCCCTGCCAGCAGGCGCCGTCGTATTGCACGCCCAGTACCACGCGGCGCAGACCGTCGGCTTGGGGGGGAATGTCTGTCATGGTGATCACTGCAGGCCGCCCTTGCGCTGCTTGCCAGGCTCAGGCGGCACGATGAAAACAAACGGGCAGCTCATGCGAGCTGCCCGCGAGATGAAGCTATTGTAATCGCTGGCCGTGGGTTTCAGCCCAGGGCGGACATCATTTGCTTGGCACGTGCGATCTGGGCATCGTTGCCGCCGCGCATGACTTCTTCGAGCAATTCGCGAGCACCTTCCTTGTCGCCGATTTCCTCATAGGCGGCGGCCAGGTCGAGCTTGGTAGTCATCTCGGCCTCGAAGGCGGACTCTTCATCTTCTTCCAGCAGGTTGGTGGACGCTGGCGCTGCGTCCTCCTCCGGCAGGCTCAGGTCCAGATCGGCCAGATCCGTAGCGGGAGCGGGAGCAGGTGAAGCGGGCGCCTCATCCAGGCTGTCCAGCAGCGTCGATGCCGAGGCGGCGCCGCTCGACGCCGGCAGGATGGGCTCGTTGGCGTCGGGCTTGGCGCCGTTTTCCAGGTCCAGGTCGAAATCGATGTCCTTGCCCAGGTCCATGGCCGCGCCTGCCGGCGGGGTCGGCGTGGCTTGCAGCTCGGCGCCCTTGAAGTCGCTGAGGTCGAACTCCATGCCCTGCTCTTCCTCGCTGCCGAGGATCGGTTCCTCTTCGGCGGGGACACCACCGTACAGCGGATTGGTGGGATCGACTTCCAGGCCCAGGGCTGCGGCCTTGACCCAGGTTTCGTTGAGCCCACCGCTGAGCTGATGCAGGTCGAGCGCGACCTTGTTGAAGTTCGCCACATCGCCGCGCTTGGCATAGATTTCCAGCAGCTTGGCGTGCAGCGCCTGGCGCTCGGGCGTTGTCTGCAGGGCCAGCTTGAGAATGTCCTCGGCCTGCTCGTCACGGCCATAGGCGATGTACATGTCGGCTTCGGAGATCGGATCGACCGGCTCTTCCGGAACCACGGCGGCCACCGGAGCAGCCTCCTCGACCACGGGCGCGACGACCGCTACGGTCGCCGGAACCTCGGGTTCTGCTTCAGGCTCCGCCTCAGCCACCGCTGCCGCAGCCGCAGCCGCTGCTGCAGGTGCAGGCGAAGCAGGCTCGGGTTCGACGGCAGGTTCGACGGCGCCTTCCTCGGACTTCTTCTTGCGACGACGCATGGCCAGCACACCACCACCGGCGGCCAGCAGCGCGACCAGCACACCGGCACCGATCAGGAAGGCGGGATTTTCCTTCACCTTGTCAACGAAGCTGCCACCGTTCTTGTCTGCCGGTTTGGCGCTGGCTGCCGGCGGCGTAGTCGACGAAGCGACTGCTGCAGCCGGCGCCGTTGCAGGTTCAGGCGCAGGGGTTGCGGGCGCATCGGCCGGCTTGTCCTCGGCCTTGGGTGCGGCGGCGTCGGCGGCCGGCTTGGCGGCTTCGCCCTCCTTCGGTTGTTGCGCGCTCAGTTCGGCGATGGTCTTGTTCTTCAGCTCCAGCAGTTTCTGGAGGTTGTCGACGTTCTTTTCCAGGTCCTTGACGCGGTCATTGGCCTCGGCCAGCGCGCGCTCGCTGGCGGCCTTGTCTTCGGCAGCAGCGCCGGCGCTGCCGGTCTTGCCATTGCCCTTGTTGGCGCGGGACAGCTCCAGGCGATCACGCGCCGACTGGGTGCCGGAACGTTCTTCCACCCGCGTGGTGATTTTGCCGCCGCCACTCTGGCGGCTGGTGCCGGGCTTGCCGGCCGGTGCGTTGGCGACCTGGCCGGCCAGCTTGTTGCGGTAGGCGTTGAAGTCCTGCGCCTGCGCCACGACCATGCCGCGTGCCTCATCGCGGTCGACGGCGGCGGCGGTGGGCTGATCGGGAATGCTGAGGATCCTGCCGGCGCGCAGGCGGTTGATGTTGTTGCCCTGGAAGGCGTCGGGATTGGCGCGATACAGGGCGATGAGCATCTGGTCCAGCGAGACATTGGCCGGCTGGTTGCGGGCGGCAATCGCGCCCAGGGTATCGCCCTGCTTGACGCGGTAGTCGGCGCTCTTGCCGGCAGCAGCCGGCGCAGCGGCCGCTGACGGATTAGCCGCGGCCGGCTGGGCCACCGTCCCCGTGGCGCTTTGCGTCGCTGCCCGGGAGGCGGCAAGCGCGTCCGGGCTGGCCGAGGCCGGGGTATCGGCAGGCGATGCCTGCTGGCGACGGATCAGTTCCTCGGCCAGGGCCGATGGTGCAGGCCGCTGGACGATGGTGGTCGCGGGCTCTTCGCCGCTGACCGGGATCGGGGTGCTGCTGGCGGCAGGAGCGGCAGCGGGTGCGGCAGCCTGTGCTGGTGCGGGGGTCGGCGCGGCAGCGGCGGCCGGTGCAGCCTGGGCAGCGGTCGGTTCAGAATCGGCAGCCGGGGCAGCCGATGCAGCCGGCGCAGCAGGCGTGGTCGCCGCAGCAGGGGCTGTGGGGGCGGCCGCAGCGCTTGCTGCAGCCTCGCTACGGGAGGACGAACCGTTGGTCGCGCCGGCATTACCCGGCGTCAGCGGTGCCACCTGGGCGTTGCGCGGTGCCTTGCTGTCAGGTGGATCAAGCAGGAAAGTATATTCACGCAGCAGGCGGGAATCGCCCGCGCTCAATTCCATCAGGAGGTCGACAAACGGATCACTGACCGGTTGGGAAGAGCTGATACGGATGAAGTGACGCCCCTGGCGCTGTTCGACCACGAAGGATAGCGAACCCAGTACCGGGTTGTAATCCATGTTGGCGCGGCGGAAGGCCTCGGCCGGTGCCAGGCGGGCCGACAGCTTGCCGGCCTCATCGGCGCTCACGGAAGTGACCTCGATCTCGGCCCGCAACGGCTGGCCCAGCGAGGACAGCACGGTCAGCTTGCCCAGTCCGGCCGCTTGCGCACCCAGCGGCAAGGCCAGGGCCAGCGCAACGGCGGCGCTCAGGGTCTTCATCTGGGACAGGGGAAGCTTCTTGTTAGTATTCAGAGGCATGTTTTATATGGCTTAGAGAAACGTTCCGCTTGAAACCCGTCACGCTCGCGTTCAACCCGGTGGAAGCCGTGAATGGGGCATGTGCCGCGCAGCCTTGCTGTGGGCCGTCGCTGCTCCTGTCCCTGCAGCCCTTGCTGTCTTGAAAGCATTGTTTTGCAGCTCAGGGAACGGAAATGCAGATCCATTTCATCAAATCCAGCAGGCGCCCGGCGGTGGCGCTGCCATGTTGGTTTTCATGAAATGAATGGGCTTTTCAAATTAACATCAAGAACTTACACCCGCAAGTGTACTTAACTTCTCAAGATGAGAAAAACCCGCCAGCTTCTCCCTGGGGAAAAGCTGGCGGGCTATTGTTGCAGACTGACAACGGGATAGGCAAGCCCTATTCGCATTGCAGCAACGCACGGCGGTTGCCGGCCGGATATTTTCCGGCCGTCGCATTACTCCAGGTTGCCCAGGATGATGCGCAGCATGCGGCGCAGCGGTTCGGCCGCGCCCCACAGCAACTGGTCGCCGATGACGAAGGCGGAAATGTATTCCGGACCCTGGTTCAGCTTGCGCACACGGCCCACGCCGATTTCCAGGCCGCCGGTGATGGCTGCCGGGGTCAGTTCCTTGACCGTGATGGCGCGGTCATTGGGAACCCACTTCACCCACTGGTTGCCGGCGCGAATGATGGACTCGATCTCGGCCAGGGGCAGGTCGCGCTTCAACTTGATGGTCAGCGCCAGGCTGTGGCAACGCATGGCACCGATACGCACGCACAGGCCGTCGACCGGGATGATCTTCTCGTTGCCGAGGATCTTGTTGACTTCGGCCTGGCCCTTCCACTCTTCCTTGGACTGACCGTTTTCCAGCTGGGCGTCGATCCAGGGGATCAGGCCGCCGGCCAGCGGTGCGCCGAAGAACTCGGTGGGCACGTCTTCACGGATGGTCTTGGCAACCTTGCGGTCGATGTCCAGGATGGCCGACGACGGTGTAGCCAGCTCTTCGGACACGGCGGCGTTGATGACGCCCATGCCCTTCAACAGTTCGCGCATGTGGTTGGCGCCGCCACCGGAGGCTGCCTGGTAGGTCATGGAGCTGACCCACTCGACCAGGCCTTCCTTGAACAGGCCACCCACGCCCATCAACAGGATGGAGTTGGTGCAGTTGCCACCGATGTAGTTCTTCACGCCCTTGGCCAGTGCGTCCTTGATGACGTTGTTGTTGACCGGGTCCAGCACGATCACGGCATCATCCTTCATGCGCAGCGAGGAGGCGGCGTCGATCCAGTAGCCGTCCCAGCCGGCTGCACGCAGCTTGGGGAAGATCTCGTTGGTGTAGTCGCCACCCTGTGCGGTAATGATGATGTCGCATTTCTTCAGCTCATCGATGCTGTTGGCGTCTTTGAGCGTCGTTGCCGTTTTGGCAAACGACGGCGCTTTGCCGCCCGCATTCGAAGTCGAGAAAAATACCGGTTCGATGTGATCGAAATCACCCTCGTCCTGCATGCGTTGCATCAGGACCGAACCCACCATTCCACGCCAGCCAACCAAACCAACCAGTTTCATCATCTTTCCCTATTTAGAACATCCATGGTGAACAACTCAGATTGAACACATATGCGCCGGACCATCCGGCATTTCAGGCGCCGCGCCCTGCCCGGCTTGTGCGGGCGGACGAGGCACTGAGCCTACGCGAGGGCCTTGACCACGGCCTCGCCCATCTGCTGGGTGTTGACCTTGGTGCAGCCTTCTTCATAAATATCGGCGGTGCGCAGACCTTGCGCAAGCACTTTCTTCACGGCGTTCTCGATGCGGTCGGCCTGTTCGGCACGGTTCAGCGAGAAACGCAGCATCATCGCCGCCGACAGGATGGTCGCCAGCGGATTGGCGATACCCTTGCCAGCGATGTCCGGTGCCGAGCCGTGCGAGGGCTCGTACAGGCCCTTGTTGTTGGCATCCAGCGAAGCCGAGGGCAGCATGCCGATGGAACCGGTCAGCATGGCGGCGGCGTCGGAGAGGATGTCGCCGAACATGTTGCCGGTAACGATGACGTCGAAGTTCTTCGGTGCCTTCACCAATTGCATGGCGGCGTTGTCCACGTACATGTGCGACAGCTCCACGTCCGGGTATTCCTTGCCCACTTCGGTGACGACGTCTTTCCAGAACTGGAAGGTTTCCAGCACGTTGGCCTTGTCCACGCTGCACAGGCGCTTGCCGCGTTTGGCCGCGGCCTGGAAGGCGACATGCGCGATACGGCGGATTTCCGGTTCCGAATAGCGCATGGTATCAAATCCTTCACGTGCACCCTTGAAAGGACCGTCCGGCGCTTCGCGCATGCCACGCGGCTGGCCGAAATAGATGTCGCCGTTCAGCTCGCGCACAATGAGGATGTCCAGGTTGGCCACCAGCTCGGGCTTCAACGAAGAAGCACCGGTCAGTTCCGGATAGCAGATGGCGGGACGGAAGTTGGCGAACAGCTGCAGGTGCTTGCGCAGGCCCAGGATGGCCTGCTCGGGGCGCAGGGCGCGCTCCAGCTTGTCGTACTTCCAGTCGCCGACTGCGCCGAAGAGGATGGCGTCCGCTTCCTTGGCCAGCTTCAGGGTGCCATCCGGCAGCGGGTGGCCGTGGGCCTCGTAGCCGGCGCCGCCGACCGGGGCCGATTCCATCTCGAACTTCTCGTCCAGTGCATTGAGCACGCGCACGGCTTCATCGACGATTTCAGGACCGATGCCGTCGCCCGGCAGGATAGCAATCTTCATGGCTTCTCTTTCTCAGTTATGCAGCGAATTCGGGTTATCAATGACAAGGGCGGTCATCTGACCGCCCTTTGCTGTTGTTTCAACGATCCTGTCAGATCGTGTTGCTCAGCCAGGGCTGTTCGTGCAGGTGTTTCTCTTCGTAGGCACGAATGGTGTCGGCTTTGCGTAGGGTCAGGCCAATGTCGTCGAAACCGTTGAGCAGGCAATACTTGCGGAACTCGCTGATCTCGAACGGGAAGGCCTGGCTGCCGTTGGTGGTGCTGACGACCTGCTTTTCCAGGTCGATGACCAGGCGGTAACCCGGGAAGGCCTTGACTTCATTGAACAGGTGATCGACCTGTTGCTCGGTCAGGACGATGGGCAGCAGACCGTTCTTGTAGCAGTTGTTGAAGAAGATGTCGGCGAAGCTGGGCGCGATCACCGCGCGGAAGCCGAACTGGTCCAGCGCCCACGGCGCGTGCTCGCGCGAGGAACCGCAGCCGAAGTTCTTGCGCGAGAGCAGGATCGAAGCGCCCTGATAGCGCTCCTGGTTGAGCACGAAGTCCGGGTTCAGCGGGCGCTTGCTGTTGTCCATGCCCGGCTCGCCATGATCCAGGTAACGCCATTCGTCGAACAGGTTGGGGCCGAAGCCGCTGCGCTTGATCGACTTCAGGAACTGCTTGGGGATGATCGCATCGGTATCGACGTTGGCGCGATCCAGCGGCGCCACCAGTCCTTCGTGCAGGATAAATTTATTCATGGTCTTGACCTTGGGTCGGACGGGCGATCCGGCCGCCCAGTCCTTCCTGATTTCTGTTCAAAAACTGAAGCTACAGGCCACATGGCCCGCTTCCGGCACTTACAGCGAGCGCACATCCACAAAGTGACCGGCAATGCCGGCCGCCGCGGCCATGGCCGGGCTCACCAGGTGGGTACGGCCACCGGCACCCTGGCGACCTTCGAAGTTGCGGTTCGAGGTCGAGGCACAGCGTTCGCCCGGTTCCAGGCGGTCGGCGTTCATGGCCAGGCACATGGAGCAGCCCGGTTCGCGCCACTCGAAACCGGCGTCGCGGAAGATCTTGTCCAGGCCTTCGCGCTCGGCCTGTTCCTTGACCAGGCCGGAGCCCGGCACCACCATCGCCAGCTTGACGTTGGAGGCGCGGAACTTGCCGCGCACCACCTTGGCGGCTTCGCGCAGGTCTTCGATGCGGGAATTGGTACAGGAGCCGATGAAGACCTTGTCGATGCGGATATCCTCGATCGGGGTATTGGGCTTCAGGGCCATGTAGGCCAGGGCCTTTTCCATGCCGTCGCGCTTGGTGGCATCCTTTTCCTTGTCCGGATCGGGGACGCGGGCATCCACGGCCACCACCATCTCGGGCGAGGTGCCCCAGGTGACTTGCGGCTTGATGTCGGCGGCATTGAGCGTGACCACCATGTCGAACTTGGCACCCTGGTCGGAATGCAGCGTGCGCCAATAGGACACGGCGCGCTCCCAGTGCGGGCCGGAGGGCGAATAAGGACGGCCCTTGAGGTAGTTCAACGTGGTGTCGTCGAAGGCCACCATGCCGGCACGGGCACCGGCTTCGATGGCCATGTTGCAGACCGTCATGCGGCCTTCCATGGACAGCGAGCGGATGGTCGAGCCAGCGAATTCGATCGCATAACCGGTACCACCGGCCGTGCCGATCCTGCCGATGATGGCCAGCACGATGTCCTTGGCGGTCACGCCGGCCGGCAGTGCGCCGTCGACCTGGACCAGCATGGACTTGGACTTGCGCGCCAGCAGCGTCTGCGTGGCCAGCACGTGTTCCACTTCTGAGGTGCCGATGCCATGGGCCAGCGCGGCGAAGGCGCCGTGGGTGGAAGTGTGCGAGTCACCGCAGACCACCGTCATGCCCGGCAGCGTGGCGCCCTGCTCGGGGCCGATCACGTGCACGATGCCCTGACGCTTGTCGTTCATGCCGAAGTAGGTCAGGTTGTATTCCTTGGCGTTGCCGTCCAGCGTCTCCACCTGCAGGCGCGAGATGGGGTCGGCGATGCCGTGGGCGCGGTCGGTGGTGGGGACGTTGTGGTCCGCCACCATCAGGTTGGCCGAATTGCGCCAGGGTTGACGACCGGCTAGCTTGAGGCCTTCGAAGGCTTGCGGGCTGGTCACTTCATGGAGCAGGTGGCGGTCGATATACAGGATGGCGGTGCCGTCATCTTCCGTATGAACGACGTGCGACTCCCAGAGTTTGTCGTAGAGCGTCTTGAGCATGTTGCGGTCCGGCGGAACTGGAAAGGGGTGCTGATCGGGAAAAATAGCTTTTGATTATGCCATAAAGCGAAGGGTCTGACCTCCTTGCCGTGTTTTCCGCCGCGTCGCCACAACAGGCAATAATGCTGCAAAGCAGCAGAAAAAGCGCAGAAGTTGCGGCCCACATGAAAAATCCGGCATTTCCCCATTCGGTCGGGGCCATGCCGGATTGCGATACCGTCTGCAGCGAGCTTCAGCGCTCAGCGCTTGCGGGTCTGCTGGTACAAGGGATCGACGCGCTGCGCATAGACCGTCAGGTCGGCAATGCGCTCGCTGCTGGAGGGGTGGGTGGACATGAACTTCATCGGCTCGTCCCCGCCCAGGCTGGCCATCTTCTGCCACAGGGTCACCGCCGCCTTGGGATCATAGCCGCCCCGCGCCGCCAGCTCCACGCCGATGCGATCGGCCTCGGTCTCATTGGCGCGCGAATTGGGCAAGCCCATCAGGCCCATGTAGAGATACTGGCCACCCTGCTTGCCCACGTCGCCCAGCCCCAGCAGGGCCGCACCGATGGAAATGGCCGAATTGGCCACCACCTGCTGCGAGGCGCGCTCGCGGGCATGCTCGCGCAGGGCGTGGGCGATCTCGTGGCCCATCACGGCGGCCAGTTCATCGTCAGTGATCTTGAGCTTGTCGATCAGGCCGGTATAGACCGCGATCTTGCCGCCCGGCATGCACCAGGCATTGGTTTCGTCCGAGGTCAGGACATTGACTTCCCAGTTCCACTTCAGCGCATCGGGGCGGAACACCCCGGTCTGCGGGATCAGGCGATTGGCGATGGCGCGCACCCGCTGCACTTGCGCGGCGTTGCGGTTGAGCAGGCCCTTGCTCTTGGCCTCGGCCAATACCTGCGCATATTCCTTGCTGGATGCCGCTTCCATCTCGGCCGAGGACACCAGCATCTGCTGCTTGCGCTCGATGCCCACGGCACCGCCCTGGGTGGTCTGTACGGTCTCGCATGCCACCAGGCCCACCAGGGCTGCGGCCAGCAGACTGTTCTTGATGATAGGTTTGAGCTTCATGCCCGCCTCCATTGAATAATTGATCTTGATTCCGGGTCAGCCGGTGGGCAGGCCTGCACGCGCCCGCCCACCGTGAGCGGCTTCGACCCGGACAGCCGCAAATTGTTTCAGGCAGGAAAAAGCCGGCGACCGCTTGCGCGATGGCCGGCTTGCGCTCGGTCCTGCCCGGTTCAGCGCAGCGCCGGTGTATCGACCTTCACATCACCGCACTGGGCGCGGTTGCGCAAGGCGTGGTCCATCAGCACCAGGGCCAGCATGGCTTCGGCGATGGGCGTGGCGCGGATGCCCACGCAGGGGTCATGGCGACCGAAGGTTTCCACCGCGATCGGCTGGCCGTTCTTGTCGATGGAAGGGCGCGGGGTGCGGATGCTGGAAGTGGGCTTGATGGCAATGGAGGCCGTGATGTCCTGGCCGGTCGAGATGCCGCCCAGGATGCCGCCGGCGTTGTTGCCGACGAAGCCTTCCGGCGTGAGCGCATCGCCGTGCTCGGACCCCTTCTGCGCCACCGAACGGAAGCCGGCACCGATCTCCACGCCCTTGACGGCGTTGATACCCATCAGGGCAAAGGCGATCTCGGCGTCCAGCTTGTCATACAGCGGCTCGCCCAGGCCGACCGGCACGTTCTGCGCCACCACGTCGATGCGCGCACCGATGGAGTCGCCGTCCTTGCGCAGGGCATCCATGTAGTCTTCCAGGCGCCCGATGATGCTGGCATTGGCGGCGAAGAAGGGATTGTGGGGCACATGCTCCCAGGATTCGAAGGGGATCGCGATCTCGCCCAGCTGGCTCATGCACCCCTTGAAGGTGGTGCCGTACTTCTCGAACAGCCACTTCTTGGCGATGGCCGCCGCGCCCACCACCGGTGCGGTCAGGCGTGCCGAGGAACGACCACCGCCGCGGGGATCGCGGATGCCGTACTTGTGCCAGTAGGTGTAGTCGGCGTGACCGGGACGGAAGGTGTCGAGGATATTGCCGTAGTCCTTGCTGCGCTGGTCCTGGTTGCGGATCAGCAGCGCAATCGGGGTACCGGTGGTCTTGCCCTCATAGACACCGGAGAGAATCTCGACGGTATCGGGCTCCTGGCGCTGGGTGACGTGGCGCGAGGTACCAGGCCGACGACGATCCAGTTCCGGCTGGATATCGGCTTCCGACAGCGTCATGCCCGGGGGGCAGCCATCGATCACGCAGCCGATGGCCGGGCCGTGGGATTCGCCGAAGGTGGTGACGGTGAAGAGCGTGCCGAAGGTATTGCCGGACATGATGGAATTCGCGCAAAAGGGGAGAAAGACGCGATTTTACCAGCCTCGGGCGCCGCCGACGAGCCACGGCACCCTCCCCGCCTGCCGCCTACTTCCAGTCGCCGCGCAGTTCGCGCACCTTTTCCTGCAGCAGCTCGGGGCTGACCTGCTCGGCCGGGATGGGCTCGCCGGCCACCAGTTCCAGCCGCGAGAACAAGCCGCGCCGGAAGGTGCGCGTGACCGGGTTGCTGGGATCGCGCGAGAACAGGCTACCCCACAAGCCGCGCAAGGCCAGCGGCACCACCGGCACCGGGCTGCGGTCGATGATCTTCTGCACGCCGCCCCGGAAGGGGTTGAGCTCGCCATCACGCGTCAGTTTTCCCTCAGGGAAGATGCACACCAATTCACCCTCGTGCAAGGCCTGGGCGATATCGACGAAGGCCTTCTCGGTCAGCCAGGGGTCGGCCTTGACCGGTGCAATCGGGATCGCCCGCACATTGCGGAACAGCCAGGCCATCACCGGTATCCGGAAGATCTGGTAATCCATCACGAAGCGCACCGGGCGCGGGCTGGCCGCCATGATGGCGATGGCATCGACATAGCTCACATGGTTGCACACCAGCACCGCCGCGCCCTGGTCGGGAATGGCCTGGCCATTGACGATGCGCACCCGGTAGAAGGTATGGATCAACAGCCAGGCCAGGAAGCGGATCAGGAATTCCGGCACCAGCGAGAAGATGTAGACCGCCACCACGCCGTTCATGATGGCCGTGGCCAGGAAGATCTGCGGAATCGTCATCCCTGATTTCAGCATGACCATGGCCACCAGCGCCGACACCACCATGAACAGCGAATTCATGATGTTCATCCCGGCGATGGTGCGCGAGACGTGGGCCTGATCGCAGCGGGTCTGGATCAGCGCAAACAGCGGCACGATGTAGAGCCCGCCGAACAGGCCGATGCCCAGGCAATCACCGAGGATGCGCCAGCTGCCGCCGTGTGCCAGGAAACCGCCCAGGTCCAGCATCGCCGCCGGTGTCACGTAGGCCTGGCTGGCAAAATACAGTTCCAGCCCGAAGACCGACAGGCCGATGGAGCCGAAGGGCACCAGTCCGATTTCCACCTTGTGGCCCGACAGCCGCTCGCACAGCAGCGAACCCACGCCGATGCCCACCGAGAACACCGCCAGCAGCAGCACGAAGACGCTGTGATCGCCGTGCAGGTAGTTCTTCGCATAGACAGGGAATTGCGCCAGCATGATGGCGCCATAGAACCAGAACCAGGAATTGCCCAGCAGCGACAGGAACACCGGCCGGTTGCGGCGCGAGAAACCGAGATTGCGCACCGTTTCCGTGAAAGGATTCCAGTTCACCCTCAGCTCCGGCGCCGGGGCCGGCGAGAGCGGAATGCGCAGGCTGGCCAGCCAGCCCAGCACGGCAATGCCGATGGTCACGCCGGCCACCAGGTGCAGCCCCCAGGGCTTGTGCACCACCAGCACCGCACCCAGGATTTCCCCCAGCAGGATGCCGACGAAGGTCCCCATCTCGATCAGGCCATTGCCGCCGATCAGTTCCTCGCGCTTCAACTGCTGCGGCAGGTAGGCATACTTGACCGGCCCGAACAGCGTGGAATGGATGCCCATGCCGACCACCGCCGCAATCAGCAGCCACAGGTGGTGCGTCATCCAGCCGTAGGCGGCGATGCCCATGATGACGATTTCCAGCAGCTTCACGAAACGCGCCACGCGGCCCTTTTCCAGCTTGTCCGCCAACTGGCCTGAGGTGGCCGAGAACAGGAAGAACGGCAGGATGAACAAACCCGGGATGAGGTTGTTGAGCAGGCCCGGATCCATCTCGGTCCAGGACAGGGCGTCGTAGGTGAGGATGGTCAGCAGCGCGGTCTTGAAGACATTGTCGTTGAGCGCGCCCAGGAACTGGGTCCAGAAGAAGGGAGCGAAACGCCGTTGGGAGAAAAGCGAGAACTGGCTGTTCTTTTGCATGGGCAATCAGGTCAGGGAAACGGAACGCGCAGCCTACGCAGGCCGGGCCGAAATGACAACAACCTCAATGGACAATAAAAAACCGCTCCAGCAGGAACGGTCAGGACCAGGCCGCCTGCGGTAGCAGGCGGCGTCAGCGCAGGAAACGGCAACCGCGACGGCGACGCTCAGGCGTTGCCTTCGCGCTCTTCTTCCTCGGCGGGCCAGTCGCGGATGTAGGCCTTGAGCATCTTGTTCTCGAAGCCTTGCGCATCCAGCACGGCCTTGGCCACGTCGTAGAAGGACATCACGCCCAGCACGGTGCGCGCTTCCATCACGGGCACGTAGCGTGCATGCTTTTCCAGCATGATGCGGCGCACTTCGTTCAGATCGGTATCAGGGGTGACGGTGATGGGAGCGTCGTTCATGTGCTTGCGCACGGTCGAGCCACCCAGGGCGCCGCCGTTCTTGTGCAGCGTCAGCAGCACTTCGCGGAAAGTCAGCATGCCGACCAGGTCGCCATACTCCATGACCACCAGCGAGCCGATGTCTTTCTCTGCCATCGCGGCGACCGCCTCCTGAATCGGGGTGTCCGGCGTGACGGTGAAGAGAATGTTGCCTTTGACCTTGAGGATTTCAGAGACTTTCATGATGTCGTCCTAGTTGTATGAAGCTGTTTTGACTGTAGGCGATGACGCCCGGAAAATCCAATTCATGGGGGCAACAGGATAACTGATCCTGGATGCCGCCGCTGGCGGGGGCGCGATGCATGCACATGGTACGGTCAAGCGCGCCCTTTGGGCAACCGGCAATCGCGCTGCCATGCAGTATTTTCAGCAATCATGCGAAGCTTGCTTCAGCACAAGGTTTGCATATGCGCGCTGCGCTGACTAAGCTGGAATCGTCAGGATCACCTGGAGAAGCCCATGGCCGCCACCCTGCCCGACCGACACTACGCCAGCTTCAGCGAGTTCTATCCGACCTACCTGAGCGAACATGCGCACCGGGTCAACCGGCAGTTGCACTTCCTGGGGTCGACGCTGGCACTGCTGAGCCTGTTGCTGCTGCTCATCACCCACCAGTGGTGGTGGCTGGCGGTGGCCCTGTTCTGTGGTTACGGCTTTGCCTGGGTCGGGCATTTCATGGTGGAGAAGAACCAGCCGGCCACCTTCCGCCATCCCCTATATTCCTTCATGGGCGACTGGGTCATGTACTGGCAGATGCTGACCGGGCAGGTCTCGTTCTGAGCGCTCAGCGCTCCCACATGCGGCGCCGCTCATCCAGCGGCACGGCGGCATAGGGCATGGCAGCCACGGTGCTTTGCGCCTGCGCGTCGACGCTGGCAATGCCTGCGGGGCTGCAGTAGTCATCCAGCGATTGGCCGAGCACGCCGTCAATGGCGTCTTCCACCCGCCTCACCAGCGCCTCCTCGTCACCCGCCTGCGCCAGCACGGCGGGATCGAACACGAACAGCCGATACACCTGGGCCAGCCGGATCGTGCTGGGGTTGGCCACCAGCGTCCAGCGGTCCATGTCATCGGTGATGCGGCGGTTCCAGCCGGTGCGGCGGCTGGTCTCCGGCTTGACCGAGGCCACCCAGCCTTCTTCACTCATCCGGCTCAGCAACTGTTGCAATTCACCCAGCCCCAGCCGCGTGGCACGACGCACCTCATCCATGCTCACCACCGCCGACTCCACCCCCACGCGGGCCGCATGCAGGAATTTCAGGACCTTGACCGCATCGATGAACTCCGCGCCCGGCGAGGCCACATGCCACCAGCGCTCGTAGCGCACCACCGGCAGCGCCGCCGTCAGCAGGGCGCCAAACAGGGTGATCATCCACATCATGTAGATCCACACCAGGAAGATCGGCAGCACCGCCACCGTGCCATAGACCATGGTGTAGGTCGGGAACTGCATGATGTAGACCGCGAAGAGGCGCTTGGCGATTTCCAGGCCGACACCGGCCAGCAGGCCGCCGGCCAGGGCGTCGCGCCAGTCCACGGTCTGGTTGGGTACGGTGCTGTAGAGCAGCGTATAGGCCAGCGTCGAAAACATCAGCGAGACCAGGGTATAGAAACCCGCGCCCAGCCACGGCAGGCTCTTGACCGCACCACCGGTGGCGCTGGAGAGGTAGGAGGTCACGCTGATGGACACCCCGATCAAGAGCGGTCCCAGGGTGATGATGGCCCAGTACACCAGCACCCGCTGCACCAGTGGACGCGACTTCTTGACCCGCCAGATCTGGTTGAACACGCTCTCGATGGTGGACATGGTCAGCACCGAGGTCAGGATCAGCACCACCCCGCCCACCGCCGAAATGCGTGCCGACTTGGCCGCGAACTGGTTCAGGTAGCCCAGGATGGTATTGGCCACCCCCTTGGGCATGAGGTTCTCGACGAAATAGGCTTCCAGCGAAGCGCGGAAGGTCGAGAACAGCGGGAAGGCCGTAAACAGCGCCAGCGCGATGGTCAGCACCGGCACCAGCGAGAGGATGGTGGTGAAGGTCAGGCTGCCGGCCACCTGGGGCAGGCGATCCTCGCGCAGTCGCCGGCCGGCGAAGCGCAACAGATCGCTCAACTGTTCTCGGGTCAGACCACGCATACGGGAAAAGGGAAAACGCAAAGAGGGCATCGGTTCGACTTCATGGGGTGACGGCAAGCAACAGCGCCACACCCGGGTTCTTTCCCGCCGACAGGCGGCGGGATGACAAGTTTGGCGATTATCGCCCAAGCCGCCGGCAAAATCCCGCAAAAATCGAAGCTGCATCCTAAAGTTGCAGTTATGACCTCAATGATGCGAGGCAAAAAGCAGCAGTCGAGGAGATTTCTCTCTTTTTCCCTCACGCTGGGAGGAAAAAAACGGAAATATAATAAGTCACATGATGACCAGCTCCTCCCCCTCTTCCGTGAACGCTCCCTCCAACGCCACCGTCCTGGTGCTCTACTATTCGCGCCATGGCGCCACCCGCAAGCTGGCCGAACTGATCGCCCAGGGCGTGGAAAGCGTCCCCGGCTGCGATGCCCGCCTGCGTACCGTGCCGGCGGTCTCCACCGTCACCGAGGCCGTGGAGCCGGATGTCCCCAGCTCCGGCGCGCCCTATGTGGAAGCGGCCGACCTGGCGCAGTGCGACGGCCTGGCCCTGGGCTCGCCCACGCGCTTTGGCAACATGGCCGCGGCCATGAAGTATTTCTGGGACGGCACCTCGCCGCAGTGGCTTTCCGGCACCCTGACCGGCAAACCGGCCTGCGTGTTCACCTCCACCGGCAGCCTGCATGGCGGCCAGGAGTCGACGCTGCTGACCATGATGATTCCCCTGCTGCATCACGGCATGCTGTTGCTGGGCCTGCCCTATGCGCACCCCGAACTGATGAATACCCACAGCGGCGGCAGCCCCTACGGCGCCAGTCACTGGGCGGGCGTCAACGGCAACCAGCCACTGTCGGACGACTCGCGTACCCTGGCCATCGCGCTGGGCAAACGGCTGGCAGAGACTGCATTAAAACTACGGAGACCATCATGAACAGCAGCGCGCGCTATTTCCACCTGGGAGCCAGTTCCAGCCTGGTCGTCCTGATCCTGCTCTGTGTGGCATGGGAACTGGCGCTGGCGCCGCTGCGCCCGGGCGGCTCGTGGATGGTGCTCAAGGTGGTGCCGCTGCTGCTGCCCTTGCGCGGCATCCTCAAGCGCGATGTCTATACCCTGCAATGGTCGTCCATGCTGATTCTGGTCTACCTGGCCGAGGGCCTGGTACGCGCCACCAGCGACGCCAACCACACCTCGGTCTGGCTGGCCTGGGTCGAGGTGGCATTGACCACGATCTATTTCATCTGCGCGCTGGCCTACCTGCACCCCTTCAAGAAGGCCGCCAAGGAAATCGCCCGCCAGGCCATCCACAAGGCCTCGCGCTGATCTTCGCCAACGCGATCCGCTGCTCCAATCCGCTCCAATACGACGCGCCGCCCCGGTGGCGGCGCGCACCTGTTGCCATGACCGCCATGACCGACACCACCACTGAATTCCTCGCCGCCTGCCGCGCCGCCATCGGCGCCGCCCATGTCCTCACCGAACCGAGCGACACCGGCGGCTACCTGACCGACCAGCGTGGCCGCTACACCGGCCGCGCCCTGGCCGTACTGCGTCCGGCCGATACCGGCGAGGTGGCCGCCATCGTCAAGCTGTGTGCGCACTATGCGGTGCCACTGGTACCACAAGGCGGCAACACCGGCCTGGTGCTGGGCAGCGTGCCGGACCAGCAGGGCAATGCGGTGCTGCTGTCGCTGCGGCGGCTCAACCGCATCCGCGCCGTCGACCCGATCAACAATACGATGACCGTGGAAGCCGGCTGCGTGCTGCAGCATCTGCAGGAGCAGGCTGCTGCCGTGGGGCGCCTGTTCCCGTTGTCGCTGGCAGCCGAGGGCAGTTGCACCATCGGCGGCAACCTCTCCACCAATGCCGGCGGCACCGGCGTGCTGCGCTATGGCAATACCCGCGAACTGTGCCTGGGTCTGGAAGTGGTCACCGCCGAGGGCGAGGTGATGAGCAGCCTGAAGGGCTTGCGCAAGGACAATACCGGCTACGACCTGCGCGACCTCTTCATCGGTTCCGAAGGCACGCTGGGCATCATCACCGCCGCCGTGGTCAAGCTCTTCCCGCAACCGCTTGCGCAGGTGACGGCACTGGTGGCGCTGGACACCCCGGCCCAGGCCCTGCAACTGCTGCAACTGGCGCAGTCACGCTGTGCGTCGGCACTGACCGGCTTCGAGCTGATGTCGGACTTCTGCCTGCAGCTGGTCTGCAAGCACTTCCCCGAGCAGCGCCTGCCCTTCGCCCAGCGGCATGCGCAATACGTCCTGCTGGAACTGTCGGACAGCGAATCAGAAGAGCACGCCCGCGCCCTCTTCGAAAGCGTCATCGGCGACGCCCTGGAACATGCCCTGACCAACGATGCCGTGATCGCCGCCTCGCTGGCGCAATCGCGGGCACTGTGGCAATTGCGTGAAAGCATCTCCATGGCGCAGGCGCACGAAGGCAAGAACATCAAGCACGACATCTCGGTGCCGATCTCGCGCATCGCCGACTTCATCGCCACCACCGACGTACTGGTGCAGCAGGCCGCGCCCGGCTGCCGCATGGTGACCTTCGGCCACCTGGGCGATGGCAACCTGCACTACAACGTCTCGCCACCGGTGGGCGTGGCCGATAGCGCATTCCTCGGCCAGCAGACAGCCATCAACCTGGTGGTGCATGACAGCGTGGACCGCTTCGGCGGCTCGATCTCGGCCGAACACGGACTGGGTGCGCTCAAGCGCGAGGAAATCCTGCGCTACAAGTCGCCGGTGGAACTGCGGCTCATGCGCGCCATCAAGCAGGCGCTGGACCCGCAGCAGCTGATGAATCCGGGCAAGGTGCTATAGCCGCCAGGGCAGTACGGGCCGGCAAACAAAAAGGGACGGACGCTATCACGAGCCGTCCGCCCCAACCTCCCCCTCAGGAGCCTGCCTGAAACGCTTGCCGCAGCAAGGTTTCCCTATGTGGTCATCTTTGCATCTCGCGCTACGTGGCAATCCGAAGAATAGCGAGCAATGCCACGGCCAATTTCCCGGATCAGACGGAGCAGGCCGATCAGGCCGCGCTCTTGTGCTGCTCGCGCATGGTCTGCAGGAACAGGTCGGGCGCCATCGGCCGCCCCCTGAGATAGCCCTGCAGGGCATCGCAGCCCACCGAGGCGAGGAATTGCTGCTGCCGTTCGGTCTCCACGCCCTCGGCCACGATGCGCAGGTTCAGCGTGCGTCCCAGGGCCACGATGGCCGAGACGATGGCCGCATCCTCGGTGCCGTCGCTGAGATCACGCACGAAGCCGCGATCGATCTTCAATTCATTGGCCGGCAGGCGCTTCAGGTACAACAGGCTGGAATAGCCGGTCCCGAAGTCATCGATGGAAATCTCCACCCCCAGGTCGGCAATCTTCTGCAGGGTCAGCAGGCTGGCCTCGGTATCGTGCATGGCGGTCGATTCGGTGACTTCCAGCGTCAGGCTCTGCGGCGGCAGCTGATGGCGTTCCAGCGCGGCGCGCACCACCTCCACCAGATGCGGATCGGCAAATTGCACTGCCGACAGGTTCACCGCGATCTTCCAGTCGGCATAGCCCAGGGTCAGCCACTCATGCATCTGGCGACAGGCCTCGTCCAGCACCCAGGCACCGATGGGGATGATCAGTCCGGAGCGTTCGGCCAGGCCGATGAATTCATCCGGCCCCACCAGGCCACGTTCGGGATGCTGCCAGCGCAGCAGCGCCTCGGCGCCCAGCACCGGGCCATCGGGCAGGCTGAACTTGGGCTGGTAGACCAGCCGGAACTGCTTGCGCTCCAGCGCCACCCGCAGGTCCTGCAGCCACTGCAGTTGATGGTGGGCATTGGCATTCATCGAAGGCTCGAAGAAGTTGTAGCCGTTGCGACCGGCGCGCTTGGTGTGGTACATCGCGGCATCGGCGTTGATGACCAGGTCGTGACGGGTATTGCCGTCTTCCGGATAGATGGCGATGCCGATGCTGGCCGAGACCCGCAACTCGTGCTCGCCCACACGGAAGGGCTGGTTGACCGCCTCCACCAGCTTCTCGGCCACCGGCATGGCGTCATCGGGCAGCGTCAGGTCGACCAGGATCACGAACTCGTCCCCGCCCAGGCGCGCCACCGTATCGTGGGCGCGGGTGGTGGCCGTGAGACGGCGCGCCACCTCCACCAGCAGGCGGTCGCCCACATGGTGACCCAGCGAATCGTTGATGGCCTTGAAGCCGTCCAGATCCATGAACATCAGCGCGAAATGGCCGTTGCTGCGGGCCGCCTTGTTGATCGCCTGGGTCAGGCGGTCTTCCAGCAGGGTGCGGTTGGGCAGCTTGGTGAGATGGTCGTGCAGCACCATCTGTGTCAGTTCTTCATTGGCCTCGGCCAGCGAGCGGGCCAGCTTGGCGGTGCGCGACTCCAGGCGTGCATCCAGCACCGAGGTCAGCAAGGCAATCGTCAGCACCGCCAGCGTGACCACGATGATCAGGATTGCCAGCCAGCCGATGCCCACACCTTCGCGCGCCGACATGCAGACCGAGCCGCTGGGGAAACTGGCCGCCGCCATGCCGGTGTAATGCATGCCGACGATGGCCACGCCCATCACCACCGAAGCACCGGCGCGCGCGGCCTTCACATGCGGCGTATTCTTGCGCAGGCTGAAGGCGATCCACAAGGCCGCAGCCGAGGCCGCGATGGCGATGAATACCGACACCACGAACAGCGCCACGTCATAATCGATGCCCGGTTGCATGCGCATGGCGGCCATGCCGGTATAGTGCATGCCGGCGATGCCCACCCCCATCAGCAGCGCACTGCCGAACAGGCGCCGCAGGGGCAGGTCCCTGCGGGTGACGATCCACAGCGCAAAGCCGGAGGTGCCGATGGCGATCAACAGCGATACCGCCGTGATCCACGCGTCATAACCCAGGGCGATCGGCAGGCGGAAGGCCAGCATGCCGATGAAGTGCATGGACCAGATCCCTACACCCATGGCGATGGCGCCGCCGGTCAGCCAGAAGCGGGCCACGCGCGGATGCTGGTTGCTGGTGGTATTGATACGCTCGGCCATGTCCAGCGCCGTATAGGAGGCGAGGATGGCAACCAGCAGTGAGACGACAACCAGCAACTTGTCGTAGGTGGCGATGAGCATGGCGAACGGTACGGCGTATCAGTATCAGGACAGGAACAGGACGAAAATCACGGAAGACAACCGGGAAGATCAGGGAAATTCAGTCAATATCAGGAGCTAGCAGCCGATATCAGTGACCCAGTATGCCCGTGGAACCAAGCTTAGAAGGCGCAGCATTGTCCCACAATCAGGAAATACCCGTTGTCACACTGATATCTTTCGATGACCCTTCTCAGCTCTTGAGTAACAAGCTGCAAGCTATCGGCAGCTGATCCGCATGTGATTGGCAACTTTATCGGGCGCAACCGATCTGTTCTCACTGCAGTGCGCCTGCCGGCCAGCCTTTGCGTCCCTGTTTCCCGTTTTTTCTGGAGGGCGCTGGCCTCCCCGGCCCGCCCGCGCAGCAAGACAACATGCAAAATGAAAACAAAACACAACAAATCGACAACAAGGACATCATGCTGAGCTTACCCCAAACCCGTCCGCGCCATCGGAAAAACTGCCTGACCCCACGCTGGAAACGCACTTCCCGCCTGATTGCCCTGGCTTTGTGTGGCATCGGCGCACCGCTGCTCTGGTGCAGCCCGGCCCAGGCCGGCATCTCCATGGTGCAGCCACCCAAGCGCATCGATGCCAGCAAACCCCTGGAACTGACGCTGCTGGTGTCTGAGGACGAACAGGCCGAACGCAGCTACAGTCTGCCGCCCACCCTGCTGGTGGCAGCCTCGGCCGACATGATCCCGCCTCAGCAGATCACCCTGCAGCGGGTCGATGGCGAGGACCGCCTCACGCTGCGGCAAGGCGAGTTTCGCAAGGTGCGCTATCGCGGCGTGCTGCCGGAACGCCTGCGCGGCATGGTGCGCATCGAACCGATCGGCATCGACGCCTCGCCGGTGCTGGTGGCGGTGGTGCGTCCGGATGCCAGCCTGGGGCCGTTGCCGGAGTCGCCCGACCTGATCAACACCCCGCTGGCGGACTCCAGCAGCAAGGTGGCCCCGGTGGCGCCCTCGGCCACGGTGCTCACGCCCGGCACCAATGCCTCGCCCATCGACAGCGCACCGGCGGCCGAAGACATCCTCTCCAATAATCGCCGCCTGTCCTTCAACGAGCCGATGTACTTCACGGTCGGGCATAACCACGGCGATACCAATGCCCGCTTCCAGTTCAGCTTCAAGTTCCGTGTCTTCGTGCCGGACGATCCGCGCTCGCGCGGCCTGCTGGACAATCTCTACCTGGGCTACACCCAGTTCTCGCTGTGGGACCTGTCGGCGCCTTCCGCGCCCTTCCGCGATACCAGCTATCGCCCCAGCCTCTACTACTACCTGCCGGACCTGGGCATCCAGAACGGCGTGTTCAGCCGCATCGGCATCGCCACCGGCCTGGAGCACGAGTCCAATGGCCGCGACGGTCCCGAATCGCGCAGCATCAATACCTATTTCATCGAACCGACCTTCAACTTCGGCAACCTCAACGACTATCACTTCAAGGTCGCGCCCAAGGTCTACGCCTATCTCGGCCCGACCCGCGACAATCCGGACATCGCCGACTACCGCGGCCACCTGGACCTGAAGCTGGCCTATGGCAAACCGGACGGGGTGGAAGTGGCGACCATGCTGCGCAAGGGCAGGCTGGGCGGCAAGTACAGCGCCGAGACGCAGATTTCCTATCCACTCTCGCGCCTGCTGCCCGGTACCGCCGGCTACCTGATGGCCAGCTACTTCTCCGGCTACGGCGAAAGCCTGCTGACCTACAACCAGAAGGACAGCCCGCAACTGCGCATCGGCTACGCCTTGTGGCGATAGGACCGGGCCCGAGCACTGGCCACTAACAGCACAACGGGGATGCACTGCATCCCCGTTGTTCATTGTTGCAGCGGACCTGGGTCGCTCGTCAGGCCACCGGCGTGCGCATGGTGACGAACTCCTCGGCCGAGGTCGGATGGATGCCGATGGTGGTATCGAACTGCGCCTTGGTGGCACCACACTGCAGGGCCACGGCGAAACCCTGGATCACTTCGCCGGCGTCGCCGCCCACCATGTGCACGCCCAGCACCCGGTCAGTGGCGGCATCGACCACCAGCTTCATGAAGGTTCGTTCAGTATTGCGCGAAAGCGTGTTCTTGAGCGGCTTGAAATCGGTCTTGAAGATCTTCACCGCGCCCACTTCCTTCCTGGCCTCTTCCTCGCTCATGCCGACGGTGCCGATGTTGGGATGGCTGAAGACAGCGGTGGGGATGTTGCGGTAGGACATGCTGCGCTCGCCCTTTCCGAACAGGCGCGCCACCACCACCATGGCTTCGGCCAGCGCCACCGGGGTGAGCGCCACGCGGTCGATGACATCGCCCACGGCCAGGATGGAGGGCACGCTGCTCTCGAAGTTGTCGTTGACCGGAATGGCGCCGTTCTTCGCCAGCGCGATACCGACCTTCTCCAGCCCCAGCCGGCCCGTATTGGGCGTGCGGCCGGTGGCGAACAGCACGCACTCGGCCTGCAGGGTCTCGCCATTGGTCAGGCGCACCTGCTTGACGCTGTCCTCCGTGGCGCCTGCGGCATCCTCAGCTTCGATGGCATCGATGCTGGCGTTGAAGACCAGGCGGATGCCCTTCTTGGCCATCTCGTCGGCCAGGTGCACGCCGAGGTCGGCATCCATGTTGCGCAACAGGCGCTCGCGGCGATAGACCAGGGTCACCTCGCTGCCCAGGCCGTTGAGGATAGAGGCCAGTTCCACCGCGATATAGCCGCCCCCCAGCACCACCGCGCGCCTGGGCAGGCCCTTGAGGTGGAAGAAGTCATCCGAGGTGATCCCCAGTTCGCTCCCCGGAATCTGCGGCTTGTCTGGATGGCCGCCGGTGGCCACCAGGATGTGGCGGGCGGTGAAGCGCTGGCCATCGACGTTGACCGTATGCGCATCCTCCACCGTGGCAAAGCCGCGATGCAGCTTGACGTTGGCCCCATCCAGCAGGCGCTGGTAGATGTCGTTGAGGTGGGCGATCTCGCGATCCTTGTTGGCGATCAGGGCCGACCAGTCGAAGCTGGGCTTGCCGTTGAGGGTCCAGCCATAGCCGGCGGCGTCGGCGAAGTCCTCGTGGTAATGCGCACTGTAGGACATCAGCTTCTTCGGAATGCAGCCCACGTTGACGCAGGTGCCGCCCAGGTCGCCCTTCTCCGCCAGGCCCACGCGGGCGCCGGTCTGGCCGGCGAAGCGCGCAGCGCGTACGCCACCGGACCCGCCGCCGATGGTGAAGAGGTCGTAATCGTATTGGCTCATGGTTTCTCCATTGCATGGACGCTGCCCCCTGGCGGCGCCCGTGTTCTATCTGCTCGGTCTGACCGTTATGCGGGCGTACTGCCGCTTTGCAAGGGCGCCCGGCGCCGACCGTCCAGCGCGCGCATCACCAGCAGCACCGGTGCCAGCCCCACCAGCACGATGGACAGCGCCGGCAAGGCCGCTTCGCCCAGACGCTCGTCACGCGCCAGGTTGTGCGCGATCACCGCCAGGGTGTCGGTATCGAAGGGACGCAACAGCAGGGTCGCCGGCAATTCCTTGACCACATCGACGAACACCATCAGCGCTGCCACCGCCAGCGAACGCCACAGCAAGGGCAGGTGCAGACGCCAGGCGATCGCCGCGCGCGAACTGCCCAGGGTACGCGCCGCTTCATCGAGACTGACCGGGATGCGGGTATAGCCGGACTCCACCGACTGCACCGCAACCGCCGTGAAGCGTACCAGATACGCATAGATCACGCCCAGGGAGCTGGCCGTGAGCAGCACACCCAGACCGGCGGCCGGCCACCGCGCCTGCAACCAGGCCACCGGCAGCAGGATGCCCACCGCGATCACCGATCCGGGAATCGCATAGCCCATGCCGGCCAGCCGCGCCGTCAGGCGCAACATCGCCCCCTGCAGACGCGGCAGACCACTGGCACGTAGCGCAAAGCATAGGGCCAGCGCCAGCACGATGGCCGCCAGCGCCGCCATGCCCCCGAAGCGGAAACTGTTCCACACCCAGCCGGCATAGCGAGCGAGATCGAAGGCGACGCTGGTCCCACTGTCCGCATCACGGCCCACCTCGCCCCACCACAGGTGTAGCAGGATGCCCACCGGCAGCAGGAACCCCGCCACCACCGGCAAGCCGCACACCAGCCAGGCCAGCACCGTCGGGCCGGCTGCCAGCGGCGGGCGCGCGCCCTCGGCGCTGTCAGCGGCATCGGCACTGCGCGCGCCACGGGTGGCGGCAAAGCGCATGCGGCCCTGCTCGCGGCGTTCCAGCCACAGCAGCACCGCCACGAACAGCAACAACAGCGAGGCGTACTGGGCCGCGGCGATGCGGTCGTCCAGCACCACCCAGGCCTTGTAGATGCCGGTGGTAAAGGTGGTCAGGCCGAAATAGGCCGACACGCCGTAGTCCGCCAGCGTCTCCATCAGCGCCAGCGCGGCCCCGGCCGCCAGTGCCGGCCGTGCCAACGGTAGCGCCACGCGCACGATGCGCTCGGCCAGCGGCGTACCCAGCATGCGGGCCGCCTCCATCAGATGGTTGCCGCGTTCGGACAGCGCATTGCGCGCCAGCAGATAGGCATAGGGATAGAGCGTGAAGACAAACATGCAGATCGCCCCCGGCAGACCGCGCACATCCATGCGCCAGCCCGGGAACCAGCCGCGCAGCGTGCTCTGCACCAGCCCGGCGTATTGCAGGAAATCGGTATAGGCATAGGCCGAGACATAGGCCGGCATTGCCATGGGCAACAGCAAGGCCCAGGACAGCCAGCGCCGTCCGGGAAATTCGAACAGGCTCACCGTCACCGCCGCCGCACCGCCCACCAGCACCACGCCCAGCGGCACCATCAGCGCCAGCCAGCCGGAGGTGGCCAGGTAACCGGGCAGGACGGTCTGCATCTGCTGGCGCAGGCTGTCCACGCCGGCCGCGTCCAGGCCCAACCAGGCGGCGAGGATGCCCAACAGCGGCAAGGCGATCAGGACTGCAAGCAAACCGATGATATGCATAACAAGGAAACGGTGAAAATGGACTACCCAGGTGGAAGACGCGAGGGCTTGCGCTACACTGCACACCCTCAGGCAATCGCGAATTGTAACCATTTCACCGGGCATCTCCATGTTTCTGGAAGTCGAGCACCTCAGCATCCGCTATCCCCGTACTCCCTCCGCCGCCGTCGACGACGTCTCGCTGCGCCTGCAGCCGGGCGAGCTGGGGGCGCTGATCGGTCCCTCCGGCAGCGGCAAGACCAGCCTGCTGCGCGCCGTGGCCGGGCTGGAGCCGGCACAGGCCGGCCGCATCCGGCTGGCCGGGACGTTGCTGGAAGGCGATGGCATCCGGGTGGCGGCCGAGGAGCGCCGCATCGGCATGGTGTTCCAGGATTTCGCGTTGTTCCCGCATCTGGATGTGGCAGCCAACATCGGCTTCGGCTTGCGCGGCATGGCACGCGGCCAGCGTGAACAGGTGGTGGCGGCCATGCTGGAGCTGGTCGGTCTGTCGGGTTCGGGTGGCAAGTTCCCGCACCAGCTTTCCGGCGGCCAGCAGCAACGCATCGCCCTGGCGCGGGCGCTGGCACCGCAGCCACGCCTGCTGTTGCTGGACGAACCGTTTTCCAGCCTGGATGTGGAATTGCGCGAACGTCTGGCGCACGATGTGCGCGACATCCTCAAGCGCACCGGCACCACCGCCCTGATGGTCACGCACGACCAGATGGAAGCCTTTGCCGTGGCCGACGTGGTGGGCGTGATGCGGCAAGGCCGCCTGGAACAGTGGGATAGCCCCTACGCCCTCTATCACCGCCCGGCCACCCGCTTCGCGGCCGATTTCATCGGGCACGGCGTGCTGCTGCAGGGAACACTGATGCCGACATCTGCCCCGACCTCAGGCAGGGACGGGAGCGAGGGAGAAATCGAAGTGCAGACCGCAGCCGGCCTGTTGCGCGGCATGCCCTTGCACGATCAGCCCCAGCCGGCAAATGCGCAGGTGGACGTGCTGCTGCGGGCTGACGACGTGATGCATGACGACGCCTCACCCTTCAAGGCAAGAGTCGTTCGCAAATCATTCAGGGGAGCGGAATTTCTCTACACGCTGGCGCTGGAGAACGGGCAGCAACTGCTGTCGCTGGTCCCTTCCCACCACGATCACGCGGTGGGCGAGTGGATAGGCATCAGGCTGGACGTCACGCATCTGGTGACCTTCCCCAGCATGGAGTCGTCGTTGGCAGCGGGCGCAGAGGCCGGCACCGCCAGTGCTGGAGTGGGCACACGCTGATCCACGCAGGCCGTCCGGCCCAGCGCATCCACCACCAGCCAGTCGAGGGCGCGCCGCATCAGTAGCGGGCTTTCGACAGCACCACCAGCCAGCGGCGCAGCAGCAGGATTTCCAGATGACCGGGCTCGATGCCGGCGCTGCACTCGATCACCGGATTGACGCGATAACGGCGCACATAAGTGTCACGGCAGATGAAGATTTCGCGACGACCCAGGCGGATCGCCAGCGAAGACGGGCTGGAAGATGCAACAGCGAAGCGAGCGTCGGAAGCAAGATCAAAGTGTGTCATGGCAGCGATTCCTCTTCTTGTCGATTGGAGGCTTCACTTTAGCACAAGCACTGTATGAATACACAGTATTTTTTATACAGTACTGTATGCACCATGGCGAGCATACAACAGCCGGCCCATCCTGCATTTCCCGCCGTGGCGCCTAAGCCACACCGGCCGCCAGGCGCGCCCGCACGAAGCCGATGTGTTCCCGCAGCACATAGAACTGGTCGGCAAAGGCCAGCGGCATCTTCATCCGGTTCACCGCGATCTCGATCTCGTCCAGGCGCCTGAGCATCTCGGCCTGCTCTTCCGGCGATTCGCGGGACAAGCCGCGTTCCAGCGAGATCAGCTCGCCATACCAGCGATAGATGCGCGAACGCACGCGCCAGCCATAGAGCATCGGCACCAGGCGGATACCCGGGATGAGCAGCAGGATCACCGGCAGCACGATCACCACCGCCCGGTCCACCAGGCTGGCCATCCAGAACGGCAGGGTGCGGTAGAAGAAGGTCTTGCCGGACTTGTAATAGCGCGCCGCATCGTCACTGATCGGATATTCATGCTCCAGCGGCGCCGGGAATTCCCCCGCCTTCTGCATCACGTTGGCCTTGCCATGCACTTCGCGGGCGGCCGCGATCAGCAGGTCCGACAGTGCCGGATGCAGGTCCTCGCGCGCCACCAGTTCGGCCGTGGGTGCGATCAGCTGGGTATCGCGGGCCGGCAGGTTGCGCGCCAGGTCGAACACGCCCATGGGCATCTTCAGGGTATTGAGATAGCGGAAGCGCCGCACATAGGCATCGGCCTGGGAAAAATCCAGCAGGCGGATGCCAGGGGCGCGCAGCAGCTTGCCCATGGTCGCCACCGATACCGAATCGCCCATCAGGAAGGCCGCATCGATCTTGCCACCGGTCAGCGCCTGGGCCGCCTCATCGCCGCCAATGTTCAACAGCTGGGTGCTGCCGCCCTCTTCCACACCGTTGGCCTTGAGCAGGGTCGCGGCCAGCACGCTGGAACCGCTACCGGCACCGCCGATGGCGATGCGCTTGCCGGCCAGCTCCGACAGCTGGCGCAGCGGCGGGACCGGCTTGCCGTCCTCGCGCGGCGGCGGCGTGCGGTAGTACACCGACACCGGCACATAGGAAATGCTGCCCAGCGACACCAGCGGCGCCAGCGCCTCGGCCGGTACCGCGCCGGCCAGGCCGCCCTGCACGAAGCCGACGTCCAGGCTCTGGTCGGGATCGGCCAGGCGTTTCAGGTTGTCCAGCGAGCCCCCGGTCTCGACGATATCGAGGCGGATGCCATCGCGCGCCAGGATGGCCTTGTAGCGTTCGGCCACGCGCCAGAAATTGCTGTCCTTGGGACCGGCAGCGATCGTGATCGAAGACGGCGGGGCCGGGCGGATCAGCCAGATCACCAGCCAGGCGCCGATCAGGATCAGCAGGATGATGGGACCGAAGCTGACGGCCAGGTCGCGCCAGGAGATGGCCACGAAGCGCGCCCGGATGCGGGTCGCCGACGGGGCGTAGGCGGAGAGTTTCTTGTCTTTGAGCATGCGCGCTATTCTAGCCGCGCCGCCCCGCTTTGGGCTTCACTGCCTTGTAACGTGATGTGACTCTCCGCGTCAGTCGCTCAGTAGGTCTTGTACGGCAGGAACTTACCCGACAGCATCACGTTCACGCGATCCCCATTGGGGTCGGCCTGGCGCTGGATATCCATCTTGAAATCGATGGCGCTCATGATGCCGTCGCCGAATTCTTCGTGGATCAGTTCCTTGATGGTGCTGCCATAGACGCTGACGATCTCGTACCAGCGGTAGATCAGCGGATCGGTCGGTACCGGGGTCGGCAGCGAACCCTTGTAGGGCACGATCTGCAGCCACAGGGTTTCTTCATCGGTGAGTTCGAACAGCTCCTGGGCGGTGGCGGCCTGCTTGGCGGTGAGGGTCATCTGGCCCAGCATGGCAGCGGTGGTCCACTCCTTGCTCTGGCCGATGCGCTCGGCGATCTGGGCCCAGGTCATCTTCTTGCTGACCTTGGCGGTAACGATCTTCTGGGTGACTTGGTTGCGGTCCATGGCTATCTCCTTTGGGTGGACGGGATGAAGATCGACGACACACCTCTCAGTGCGCGTCATCGATCGTGACGAATGCTTGCGACACAATGACGAAATCTCTGGGGCTGCCCTGCCGGTTTTCAGGCCACCGCCTGCTCCAGCCCCGGCATCACGATGCGCGTGGGAGGACGCGGTACGCCGCTGGCCTGGGCCGCCTGGATCTGGCGCGAGCGGTGTACCAGGAAATCCACCAGGTGATTGCGGATGCGATAGAACTGCGGATCGTGATGCATGGCTTCCCGGCTGCGGGTCTTGGGCAAGGTGTTGATGACCACTTCGGCGATGCAGGCCTGCGGGCCATTGGACATCAGGAATATCTTGTCGGCCAGCAGGATGGCCTCGTCCACGTCATGAGTGATCATGAACACGGTCTGCCCGGTGGCCGCGCAGATCTTCAGCAGCTCGTCCTGCACCACGCCGCGTGTGAGGGCATCGAGGGCGCCAAAGGGTTCATCCATCAGCAGCATCTTGGGCTCGATGGAAAAGGCCCGGGCGATACCCACCCGCTGCTTCATGCCGCCCGAGAGTTCGGAGGGCTTCTTGTGCTCCGCTCCCTTCAGACCCACCATCGCGATGAAGCGGCGCGCATGTTCCTCTGCCTTGGCGCGCGACCAGTCGGGCCAGCGCGAACGTACCGCGAACACCACGTTGCCCAGCACGCTGAACCAGGGCATGAGTGCATGGCTCTGGAACACCACGCCGCGATCCAGGCTCGGCCCCTTGATCTCGCGCCGGTCCATGATGACCACACCGTCGCTGGCCGCCTCCAGCCCCGCCAACACGTTGAGGATGGTGGTCTTTCCGCAGCCGGAGTGGCCGATCACGCAGACGAATTCACCGCGATCGATACCGAAGGAAACCTGTTCGAACACCGGCGGCGCGCCCGCCGCATAGCGTTTGGAGAGCCCCTGCACGCTCAGGAAATTGTGGTCCATGCTCTTGCCCTCTTCATTCGATGTACTCGATTTACTCGACATAGGTCACCAACCTTTGCAGCCGGGCGAAGATCAGGTCCAGCACCATGCCGGTCACGCCGATGACCAGGATGGCGAAGATCACGCTGGTCAGCGACAGGTTGTTCCATTCGTTCCAGACGAAGTAACCGATGCCGGTGCCGCCCACCAGCATCTCGGCCGCCACGATCACCAGCCAGGCGATCCCCATGGAAATGCGCATGCCGGTCAGGATGGTGGGTGCCGCCGCCGGCAGGATCACCAGGAAGGCGCGCCGCAACGAGGACACCTCCAGCGTCTTGGCCACGTTGAGCCAGTCGCGCCGCACCGAGGCCACGCCGAAGGCGGTGTTCATCAGCATCGGCCAGACCGAGCAGATGAAGATCACGAACACGCCCGAGATCGACGAATCCTTGATCGTGTACAGCGCCAGCGGCATCCAGGCCAGCGGCGAGATGGGCTTGAGGATTTGGATGAAGGGATTCAAGGCGCGCTGCATCAGCGGCGACATGCCCAGCAGGAAACCCAGCGGAATCGCCACCACCGCCGCAATTGCAAACCCCAGTCCGACCCGTCCCAGCGAATAGGCCAGCTGGATGCCGATGCCCTTGTCATTGGGACCGTTGTCGTAGAAGGGATTGGCCAGCTCCTTGCGGATGGTCTCGCCCATCTGCGCCAGCCCGGGAAAGCCGTCGCGCTTGGCCGCGCCACTGCTCTTGCCCATCAGCTTGGCGTATTCATCCTGGGCGGCACTGGCCGTGCCCTCCTGCGGCAGCGTCGCGAAATGCCACACCATCAGCAACGCCGCCAGCAGCAACAGCGAGATCAGCGCGGCGCGCCAGCCGAGATGCCTGGCCGGCATCATGCGCTCCTCTTGATGGCGAAGCTGTTGACGTAGGCCTCGGCCTTGTTGGCGTCGAACTCCTTGCCCATGATGGAATACTTGCGATAGGCGCCTTCCGGCACCGGCTGGCCCAGTTCCTTCATGTGTTTCTTGGCCTCGGTCAGCAGCAGCACCTTCTCGGTGATGGCCTTGTAGTCGATATCACCCTTGATGTAACCCCAACGCTTCATCTGCGTGAGAATCCACACCCCCATCGAATCCCAGGGCACCGGGTCGAAGTCGGCACGGCCCGGCACGTTCTTCACATTGCCCAGACCATCGGCAAAGCGCCCGGTCAGCACCTGTTCCACCACCGTCTCGGGCTGGTTGAGGTAGGCTGCCGGCGAGATCACCTTGGCCACCAGCGAGCGATTGGACGGGTCGCGCGCCATCGCGGCGGCGGTCAGCACGGCGCGGAACAGCGCGGCGAAGGTGTTGGGGTTCTGCTTGATGAATTCTTCCGACGTACCAAAGGCACAGCAGGGGTGGCCGTCCCAGATGTCGCGCGAAAGGATGTGGATGAAACCGATCTCGTCATACACCGCGCGCTGGTTGAAGGGATCGGGGCCGAGGAAGCCGTCGATGTTGCCGGCCCGCAGGTTGGCCACCATCTCCGGCGGCGGCGTGACGCGGATCTGTACATCGCGGTCCGGGTCCAGGCCATGTTCGGCCAGGTAGTAGCGCAACAGGAAGTTGTGCATCGAATACTCGAACGGCACCGCGAACTTGAAGCCCTTCCACTGCCGGGGATCGCGCTTGTCCTTGTGCTTGTTGTGCAGCGTGATGGCCTGGCCGTTGATGTTCTGGATGGTCGCCACGCGCATCTGGGTGGCATTGCTGCCCACCCCCATGGACATGGCCATGGGCATGGGCGAGAGGAAGTGCGAGGCGTCGTGTTCCTTGTTGATCATCTTGTCGCGGATCAGCGCCCAGCCGGCCGTCTTGTTGAGCGACACGTTCAGGCCCTGCTTGCGGTAGAAGCCCAGCGGGTCGGCCATGATCAGCGGCGCCGCGCAGGTGATGGCGATGAAGCCGATCTTGAGGTCCTTCTTTTCCAGGGCACCATTCTTTTCCTGTGCCATGGCCTGCAGCGAACCCAGCGGCAGTACGCTGGCAATGGCCGCCCGCGCCGCATTGCGGCCCACCGCCCGCAGGAAGTCGCGGCGCTCGGCTACCCGCGGGAAGAGCGAACGCATCACGGCTTCTTCCACCACGTCGTTGGTGAGGGCTTCCACATCCTGACCGCGTTGCTGGCGCAGTGCTTCGACCTCGACATCGTGTTGCTGCTGGCTGCCGTGGCGGCCACAGGAACAGCCCTGGCCGGCGCGCTCGGCGTCATAGGTGTGGAACAGATTGGTGTCTGCTGCGTTCGGCATGATTCCCCCGTTTGGTGAGTGTGCGGTGATTTCTTTGCTTCACCATCCACCATTGCAAGGGACTTGCCAGCCTCATGGGCTACGTCATGCTGTCACGACATCCTGTAGTGCTGACACTACAAGCCGGGGCCAAACCCGCGTCAGACCGGCAGCAACTGATGACGTACCGCATACATGGCGATGCCGACGTCATTGGCGGCGCCGGTCTTTTCCAGGATGCGGCTGCGATAGGTGCTCACCGTATTGGGGCTCAGTTCCAGCTGCTCGGCGATCTCCCGCACGCTGCGGCCGGCGGCGATCAGCTGGAACACCTGGTATTCACGGTGCGACAGGCTCTCGTGCGCGGCCCGCGGCGCAGCACCAGCGTGCTGGGCCAGGCCGGAGGCCAGCGTCTCGGCCATCTGCGCGCTCACGTAGAGGCCACCGCCGGCGGCCTTGCGGATGGCGTCCACCAGTTGTTCGGGATCGGCGCTCTTGTTGAGATAGCCGGCCGCGCCCAACTTGTAGCAGCGCGCCGCATATTGCTTTTCGGGATAGGTGGACAGCATCAGCACCGGCAGGCGCGGCATCTCCTGCTTGATCTGGCGCAGCACGTCCAGTCCGTCCTGCTGGGGGATGGCGATGTCCAGCAGCACCAGGTCGATGGCCTCCACCCGGGCCCGGTGCAAGACCTCCGGCCCGCTGGCACATTCGGCGGCGACCTCGATATCGGGGGTATCGGCCAGGATCTGCTTGAGACCCTCGCGCACGATGCGATGATCGTCGCACAAGAGAATGCGGATGGTCTCGGCGCCGGCACTCATGCCGCCTCCCGGCCGCCGTGACTGGGCAGGCGCAGGCAGACCAGGGTCCCCGGCCTGCCGCTCTCTGGTGCAAGACGCGCACCAGCAATGCTCAATGCGCCGCCAAAGTGCAAGGCCCGCTCGCGCATGCCCATCACGCCGTAGGAGGTGGCCGCCTCCAGCGCCGCACGGGGTGCGCCCACGCCATCGTCTTCCACTTCCATGCGCAGCTCCGACGGGCTCAGGTGCACGGCGATGCGCACCCGCGTGGCATTGGCATGACGTGCAACGTTGGACAACATTTCCTGGAAGATGCGAAACGCCGCCGTGGCCTTGGCGCCATCCGGGGGAAAGGCTTCGGGTGCGATATCAAACTCGACCTCGCAGGGCAGTTCGGTGGCTTCCGAGAACTCCTGCACCTGCCATTCGAGGGCGGCGATCAGGCCCTGGTGATCCAGGATGCTGGGCCGCAGGTCGGTGATGATGCGCCCCACATTGTCCACCGCCGTTTCGATCAGGCGGCTCATGGCATCACACTTGCGGGCCACCGGTTCCAGGTCGATGACGCGCTTGGCCATCCAGTTCACATCCAGTTTCAAGGCCACCAGCAGGCTGCCCAGTTCATCGTGGATCTCGCGGGCGATGCGGGTGCGCTCATCCTCGCGCACCGAGTGGGCATGGGCCGACAACTGCCGCACTTGACGCAGGGCGGCCGACAGTTCGCGGGTGCGCTCGGCCACCCGCACTTCCAGCTCGGCCTTGGCGCGCTGCAGTTGTTCCTCGGCCTGGCGGCGCTTGGAGATATCGCTGAAGGTGATCACCGCACCGCGTACCTGGCCGCCGTCGATGATCTGGTAGGAAGAATATTCGGTGGGGAAGAAGCTGCCATCGGCACGCCAGAACACTTCCTGATCGACCCGGCAGGACTCGCCCTTGCGGAAGGCCTTCAGGATGGGGCAGTCAGCCTCGGGGTAATGACCGCCGTGCTCATGACTGTGGTGTACCAGATCGTGCATGTTGCGCCCCAGTACCTGGGCCGGAGCATAGCCCAGCATGTCGGCGCCGGCGCGATTGATGAAGGTACACAGGCCATCCAGGTCGATACCGTAGATGCCTTCGCCGGTGGAGTCCAGCAGCAGCGCCAGCTTGTCGCGCAGCAGGCCGCCGGGTGCGGCCAGGGCATCGGAAGCAAAAACGGGCAGGTGGGGATCGTTGTGCATGATCCCCACCTGCCCGCAAGAGGCATGCCAGTGCCCGCCGCCCGGGCCTGGCCCGACAACGGCACCGGCCGGCCCCGCTACGGCATGTACTGCCCGCCGTTGACGTCGATGATCTGGCCGGTCACATAGCCCGACATCTGGTCCGAGGCCAGGTAGAGGAAGGCACCGCTGCACTCGTCCGGGTCGCCGATGCGGCCCATGGGGATGGTCTTGCGGAACCCCTCCAGCTGTTCCGGGGTGGTGAAGCGTTCCTGGAACGGGGTCATGATCACGCCCGGCGCCACGGCGTTGACGCGGATCTTGTCGGCCAGCAATTCCTTGGCCATGCCACGCGTAATGGTGCTCACGAAGCCCTTGGAGGCCGCATAGATCAGCGCACCCGGGCCGCCGCCATGCCGCGCCGCCACCGAGGTCACGTTGATGATGTTGCCGCCGCCCTGGCCGCGCATGACCGGAATCACCGCCCGCGTGAAGGCCACCACCGAGCGGGAATTGATATTGATGATGTCGTCGAACAAGGCATCGGTGACCTGCTCCAGCGGCATGCGCTGGACCAGGCTGCCGGCGTTGTTGATGAGTACGTCGATGCGCCCCATCTGCTCCACCGCCTTGGCCACGGCGGCATTGATGGCAGCGCTGTCGCGCACGTCGGCGCCGATGGTGATGGCCTTGCTGCCGGCGGCGCGCACCTCGGCGGCGACCGCTTCGGCTTCCTTGGCCGAGCTGTTGTAGTGCACCACCACATGGGAACCACGGGCGGCGAAGGCACGCGCGGCGGCGGCGCCGATGCCGGTGCTTGCACCACTGATGAAGACGACTTTTCCTGCCAGATCCAGCATGCTGTTCTCCTGTTCATAAACGGTTGATCATTCATGCTCCGGCTTGTGCATGGGGCGGCCCTGCGCGCCCTGCCGGTATCGCTTCTTGTATTCTGGGCGCCGCAGCGGGTCACACTGCGGCTGTCATGCCACGTGGCCGTTGTGGAATGCCACCGGCATTGGGCCAGCGGCAACGGTCACGCTTGCTGCCTGATCAGTCGTGCACCGATTCGTCGCGGTTGCGACCGGCGCTGCGGTAGGCGTCGCGCACATTCATGAGGTGATTGCGCATGGCTTCGGAGGCCTTCTGCGGATCGCGGGCCTTGAGCGCATCGAGGATGTCGCGATGGTCCTGCAGGCTACGCTCCAGCGTGGCCGGAATGCGCGAGGTGATGGAACGGCTCTTCTTGCCCAGCATGTAGAGGCTGCCGGCCACGCTCTGCAGGAAGGGGTTGTTGCAGCCCTCGATGATGGCTTCGTGGAACTCCACGTCGGCCGCCGAGAAAGCGGCCGGGTCCGACAGCAGGCGCGCCTCGTCCTCGACGTTGCGCACCAGCCGGTCCAGCTCGGCCTGCTCCATGTGCGTGGCCGCCAGCGCCGCCACCCCGGTCTCGATGATGAGGCGGGCGTCGAACAAGGCTTCCAGGGTGCCGGGATTGAGGTCGATGATCATCTCCAGCGGCTCCAGCAGTTCGCGGGTTTCCAGCGAACTGACGAAGGTCCCCTCACCTTGGCGGATGCGCAGCAAGCCCAGCAGTGCCAGCCCGCGGATGGCCTCGCGCACGGCCGGCCGGCCCACGCCCAGCATGGCCGCCAGCTCGCGCTCGGGCGGCAGTTGCTGGTCGGGCTTCAACAGACCGCTGCGGATCATGGTCAGCAAGCGCTGCGCGACCTGCTCGGAAATCGATTTCTGGACGATGGGATCAAAGGACATGCTGTCGGGAGTGAAGACCTGTAGGGATGATTCGTTGCCGCATCGGCAACGTCTTGCTGGCCTGGGACGCATGCGTCGCAAAGGTAAGACCAATGGCTGTGGAGGATAGGTATCAGGGCGGGATGTGTCAAGCGGCGGGAACATTGGTGCGGCGCGCAAGAAACTGCCGCAGGATGGCAGTTTCCTGGGCAGCAGACGCATCAGGTCGAGACAGGCTTGGGGGGCAGTTGGCACCGGATGGTGCGCAGAGTGATTTTTCCAGAGCGTTCGTTGGCCATGTCTGCCAAGCCGGCCATCAGTTCTTCGAACAAGTTTCTTTTCTTCATGATGTTTGGATAGGGTTGAGATCCGCGCAACATACACAAAACGGGCCGGGCTCTCCACCGTACCATCGGGCTACCCACCCCCCTGGAAACGCATCGCATCTGTTAGGCTAGGCGCGCCTATCGCTTCCCTCTTCTATCCATGAACCTGCGCTTCGTAGAGGCCTTCCACTGGGCCGCCTCGCTCAAGAGCATCACCCGCGCCGCCGAAAAGCTGCATATCACGCAATCGACCATGTCCAGCCGCATCGCCTCGCTGGAAGAAGAACTGGGCGTGGTCCTGCTGGACCGTCGCGCCAAGCAGTTCCGTCTCACCGCCTCGGGCCAGCGCTTCCAGTTGCTGGCGGTGAAGCTGCTGTCGCTGCAAAGCCAGATCCGCCAGGAACTGGGCGGCAGTCCGGCCGGGCCGATGGCGCTGCGCATCGGCAGCATCGAATCGGTGGTGCACAGCTGGCTGCCCGGCTGGCTCAAGGAAATCCGCAGCCGCTATCCCGATTTCGCGCTGGAACTGACCGTGGAAACCTCGCCGGTGCTGATGGAACAGATCGGGCGCGGCGCCCAGGACCTGGTCTTCACCTCCATCGTGGGCAGCGATACGGCGGTGCGCTCGCGCATCATGGCGTCCATGGAGATGGTCTTCGTCGGCCATCGCGATACCCATGGCACGCGTCGCTACCGGCTGGAAGAACTGGCGGCCGACGACCTCATCACCTTCCAGCGCGGCTCGCAGCCACACCAGGGGCTGCTGCAGCTGCTGCAGGAGTCCGGGCTGCCGATGCCGCGCGTGCACGCCATCTCCTCGATTTCGGCCATGGTGCAACTGGTAGAAGGCGGCTTCGGCGTGGCGACCCTGCCCAAGCTGGCCATGCGTGAACTGACCCGCCGCCTGCCGCTGCGCATCCTGCGCTGCGAAGAAACGCTGCCGCCGCTGCAGATCCACGCCAGCTATCGCGAGGAGCCGGGCTCCAGCGTGGCCGAACTGGTGCTGGATTCGGCCCTGGAACACGCCCGGCGCGCCCAGGGCAAACGGCGCGGCGCTTCCACGGCGGACGAAGACTGAATCCCGCCCCTGGCCATCGCCATCAGGCAACATGTTTCGCACCAGTCGGGAAACGCCTACCAGCTGACGGGAACAACAAAAAGTCAATCAACAAAAACGCTGACGTCATCGAAAAAATCGATAACAAAAGATATAAATTTTTTGTTGGACGCGTGCTGGATGCCCCTCCTACCATCGGTGGCATTCCCATCCCATCATCAAGCGCCAGCACGACGCAGGAGACCGCCATGCCTGAAACGCCCACCATGCCGCACGCCCCCCGCAGCATTTCCCTCACCGCCGATTCGACCGCACTGGAAGTGCGACTGGCCGCCCGCCATGGCGACTTCACCGGCCACACCAGTGGCGTGGCCAGCGCCCATGTGCAGGTCAACCTGGCCATCCTGCCGGCCGCGCTGGCCGATGACTTCCGCCGTTTCTGCGAACTCAATCCGGTGCCCTGTCCGCTGCTGGGCGTCTCCGAGCCAGGCTCGCCGGCCATCCCGGGACTGGGCCAGGACCTGGACATCCGTACCGACGTGCCGCGCTATCACATCTGGCGCAATGGCGAACGCGTGGACGAGGTCACCGACCTGCGCGCCTACTGGCGCGACGACCTGGTGACCTTCGCGCTGGGCTGCTCGTTCTCCTTCGAACACGCGCTGCTGGCCGAGGGCATCCCGCTGCGCCATGTCAGCGAAGGCCGCAACGTGGCCATGTATCGCACCAACATCCCGACCAGGCCGGTGGGTGTCTTCTCCGGCCCCACGGTGGTCTCCATGCGTCCGCTCAAGGCCGCCGACGCCATCCGCGCCGTGCAGATCACCGCCCGCACACCACAGGTGCATGGAGCACCGATCCACATCGGCGACCCAGCCCTGATCGGCATTAGCGATATCAACCAGCCCGACTACGGCGATGCAGTGGCGGTCCACGACGATGAGCTGCCGGTGTTCTGGGCCTGCGGCGTCACGCCGCAGGCGGCCATCGTGGCGGCCCGCCCGGCCTTCTGCATCACCCACGCGCCCGGCTACATGCTGGTCACCGACAAGCTCAACAGCGAACTCTGACACCCCGCCCCGGAGAGAACCATGTGGCTCAAAGAAACCAGCAGCGCGGAACGACGCACCCTGACGGCGACCTTCACCGGCTATGCGGTGGACGGCTTCGATTACATGATCTACACCTTCCTCATCCCCACGCTGCTGGCGGCGTGGAGCATGAGCCGCGCCGAGGCCGGCTACATCGCCACCGGCGCCCTGCTGACCTCGGCCGTGGGGGGCTGGGCCGCCGGCATCCTGGCTGACCGCTACGGCCGCGTGCGGGTGCTGCAATGGACGGTGCTGTGGTTCGCCTTCTTCACCTTCCTCTCCGGCTTCACCGATTCCTTCGGCCAGCTGTTCTTCACCCGCGCCATGCAGGGCTTCGGCATGGGAGGCGAGTGGGCGGTCGGTTCGGTGCTGATCGCCGAGACCATCTCTGCGCGCCATCGCGGCAAGGCCTCGGGCCTGGTGCAGAGCAGCTGGGCGGTGGGCTGGGCGGCGTCGGCGCTGGCCTTCTGGGGCATGTACGCGGTGCTGCCGCCGGAAAAGGCGTGGAAGGTGCTGTTCTGGATCGGCGTACTGCCGGCCCTGCTGACGCTCTACATCCGCCGCGCCATCAGCGAGCCGGCGGTGTTCGTGGCGGCCCAGGCGAAGATGCGGGAAAGCGGCCAGCGCGGCAACTTCCTGCGCATCTTCCATCGCGACCTGCTGCGCACCACCATCCTGGCGAGCCTGCTGGCTACCGGCATGCAGGGTGCCTACTACTCGGTGACCACCTGGCTGCCGACCTTCCTCAAGACCGAGCGTCATCTCTCGGTGCTGGGCACCAGTACCTATCTGCTGGTGCTGATCGGCGGCTCCTTCTGCGGCTATCTCACCTCGGCCTGGCTATCCGACACCATCGGTCGCCGCCGCTGCTTCATGCTGTTCGCGGCCATGGGCATCCTGCTGGTGCTGAGCTATACGCAGATGATCATCACCGACGCCTGGATGCTGGCGCTGGGCTTCGTGCTGGGTTTCTTCCTGTCGGGGATCTTCTCTGGCATGGGCGCCTACCTGTCCGAACTGTTTCCCAGTGACGTGCGGGGCTCGGGCCAGGGCTTCTGCTACAACTTCGGTCGCGCCATCGGTGCGATCTGCCCGGCGCTGGTGGGTTATCTCAGCAACAGCATGCCACTGGGACAGACCATCGGCTGGATCGCCGCCGGCTGTTACGGACTGGTGATCGTGGCCTGCCTGATCCTGCCGGAAACGCAGGGCAAGGAGCTGGAGGCGGCGGTCACCACTGCCTGACCGTTCCCGCAGGGCAGCAAGCACAGGCCGGCGCCAAAACGCTGGCCTGTTTGCATTGCGCCCTCGTATGAGACGGGTCGGGGTCGCTCAATAGGCGCTGGCCTGGTCGAGCGCGGCGATGTCTTCGCGGCTCAACTGCAAGCGCGTGGCGGCCACCAGTTCGTCGAGCTGCGCCAGCGAGGTGGCGCTGGCAATCGGCGCGGTCACGCTGGGGCGCGCAATCAGCCAGGCCAGCGCGACGGCCGCCGGGGTGCTGGCGTGACGGGCGGCGACCGCATCCAGCGCAGCCAGGATCTGGAAGCCACGCGGGTTGAGATAGGACTTCACCTTGCCGCCACGGGCGGCGCTCTTGCCGAGGTCGGCCTCGCTCCGGTACTTGCCGCTGAGGAAGCCGCTGGCCAGCGAATAGAAGCCGATCACGCCCACGCCCTGCTCCAGGCAATACGGCTCCAGCGTACGTTCGAACCCTTCGCGGGCGACCAGGCTGTATTCGGGCTGCAGGGTCTGGTACAACGGCAGACCCAGCTGGCGACCGATGTCGCGCGCCTGCGCCAGCCGGTCCACCTCGTAGTTGGAGGCCCCGATGAGGCGCACCTTGCCGGCCTTGACCAGGGTGTCGTAGGCGGCCAGCGTTTCTTCCAGCGGCGTGCTGCGATCATCGTCGTGCGACTGGTAGAGGTCGATATGGTCGGTCTGCAGGCGACGCAGCGAATCTTCCACGGCGCGCAGGATGTAATCCTTCTTCAGGCCCACGCGGCCCTCGCCCATGTCCTTGCCGACCTTGGTGGCGATCACCACCTTGTCGCGCCGGCCACCCTGGGCCAGCCACTTGCCGATGATGGTCTCGGATTCGCCGCCCTGGTTGCCGGGCGCCCAGCGCGAATAGACGTCGGCGGTATCGATCAGGTTCAGGCCGGCCTCGACGAACTTGTCGAGAATGGAGAAAGAGGTCTTCTCATCAATGCTCCAGCCGAACACATTGCCGCCGAAGGCCAGCGGCGCCACGGTGATATCGGATTGACCCAGCTTGCGTTGTTGCATCGGAATCTCCTTGTCATGATGGTCGGAAACAGTGGCGACCATTGTAGGCGCGGCCCGCAAACTCTGCTGGCGGGCATCTTCCAAGCAAAGCCGACAGCGCGTTAAGATAGCCGCCACGACATTGCATGCAGCGCACCTGCCCGCCCGCTACCCTCATGAAGCCTCGCATCGCCTCCACCGAACTGGCCCGGCACCGCACCGGCAAGCTGACCGATACCGTGTACGCCAGCCTGCGCGACGACATCTACGCCTTCCGCCTGCTGCCCGGCGACCGCTTCGCCGAGAATGACGTGGCCGAACGCCTGCAGGTCTCGCGTACCCCCGTGCGGGAAGCGCTGATGCGACTGCAGAGCGAGGGACTGGTGCGCGGCCATTTCCGCAACGGCTGGGAAGTGGTGCCGATCGACCTGGCGCGTTTCGCCTCCCTCTATGAATTGCGTGAGATGCTGGAACTGCACGCGGTGCGCAAGCTGTGCTCCCCGCGCGTCGCGCCCGAACGTCGCCAGCAACTGGTCGCGACACAGGGCGCCATCTGGCAGTGCGCCGCCACCGACCGCCTGCCGGACGGCCTGGCCGTAGCGGCCCTGGATGAAGGCTTCCATGCGGCGCTGGTGCAGGCAGCCGGCAATGGCGAGGCCGACAGTGTCTATCGCCAGCTGACCGACCAGCTGCGCATCATGCGTCGGCTCGACTTCGCCTATGGCGACTGCATCGACGATACCTACGCCGAGCACTGCGCCATCCTGGACGCCATCGCCAGCGCCGACGCCGAACTGGCCGGCGCCCTGATCGCCCGTCACATCGAGGACAGCCACACCGTGGTCGAGCGCCTCACCATCACCCGCCTGGAACAGGTGCGCGCCGAGTCGGTGCAGGCCGCACCGCCGCAAGGCAATCTGGGCACCGGCGGAGCACCGGCACGACGCAAGCGCTTCGGCTGAGCAAGGCCGCACACCCTCCCCGCTTGCCCTGTCCCCCTCTGTGTGAACCTGTAGCGGACGGTTTTTTCCGCATGCGCGCTTGCCGCCAGGCAAATGGCATGAAAGCTGCTTTTGCGAGCCCAGGATTTATGCATACATAAATTCAGGCACGCGGCCCGCTGCCTCATCCGGCAGTCCCTGGCCTCCCATCCGGCTTTCTGTACAGGAGAAACGCATGACCACCCTCACCCAAACCGCCCCGGCGAGCACCCAGGGCTTGCTGCGCAACCGCTGGTTCCAGTTGCTGATCGGCCTGATCTGCATGATGGCCATCTCCAGCCCGCAATACGTCTGGACCCTGTTCACCAAACCCCTGACCGCCAAGCTGGGCGTGCCGCTGTCGGAACTGCAGATCACCTTTTCCATGCTGATCGTGCTGCAGACCTTCTTCTCGCCCTTCCAGGGCAGCCTGATCGAGCGCTTCGGCGCACGTCGCCTGATCGCCATCGGCACCTTCATGTCCGGCCTGTCCTGGGTCCTGGCGGCGCAGGTCTCCAGCATCGGCATGTTCTACCTGGCCTATGGACTGGTGGGCGGGCTGGGTACCGGCATCGTCTATGTCGGCGTGGTCGGCCAGATGGTGCGCTGGTTCCCGGACCGGCGCGGCTTCGCCGTGGGCATGGTGGCGGCCGGCTATGGCATGGGCGCGATCCTGACCACCTTCCCGATCTCGGCCTCGCTGGCCAGCGCCGGACTGGAAACCACGCTCTGGCAATTCGGCCTGGTGTTTGCCGTGATCGGCGTGATCGCCTCGCAGGCCCTGCGCTCACCCGATGCCAGCCACGCCGCCGCCATGCCGGCCCCGGCCATTGCCGCCAGCACGCATGACCTGGCGCCGCGCCAGATGCTGCGCACCCCGCTGTTCTGGCTGATGTTCGCGATGATGACCATGATGTCGACCTCGGGCCTGATGGTGACCTCGCAGATGGCCACCTTCGCCCGCGACTTCGGCGTGGCCAACGTGATGGTGTTCGGCCTGGCCGCGCTGCCGCTGGCGCTGACCATCGACCGCCTCACCAATGGCCTGACCCGCCCCTTCTTCGGCTGGATCTCGGACCGCTACGGTCGCGAGAACACCATGTTCTTCGCCTTCGCGCTGGAAGGCGTGGCCATGGCGCTGTGGCTGGCCACGCGCGAGAACGCGGTGCTGTTCGTGCTGCTGTCGGGCGTGGTGTTCTTCGGCTGGGGTGAGATCTTTTCGCTCTTCCCCTCCACCCTGACCGATACCTTCGGCACCCGCAATGCCACCGCCAACTACGGCTGGCTGTACATCTCGCAGGGCATCGGCTCCATCTTCGGCGGCCCGCTGGCGGCGATGATGCATGAGAAGACCGGCAGCTGGCATCCGGTCTTCGGCACCGCAATCACGCTGGACATCCTGACCGCCTGCCTGGCGCTGATGGTCCTGAAACCCTGGCGCGCGCGCTACCTGGCCAAGGTCGCAGGCTGAGATCGCTACCGTTCCTCTGCTGAATTCCTCCGAACCATGATGCCGCCCGGTGCCACGCCGGGCGGCATTTTCTTTTGAGGACACAGGCCCGCTTCCCGCCCGGGCGACGGATTGCCCCCTCCTGCCGTATACTTCCCGTTCTCCTGCATCGCCTGGCAAGCCATCTGCAACCGGCTTGCAAGCCTTTGTAACTCCCCTGCAACTCAGTGCGGTCAAGCGGGTCTGACCCTCCCGCGCCTCATCACAAGAACACACTACCGCTGCCTCATGGAAATCGTCTTTACCGTCCTGATCCTGCTGCTGGCCGTCGCCGTCTCCGGCGTGGTGGCAAGGCTGGCACCATTCAAGCTGCCCCTGCCGCTGTTCCAGATTGCCCTGGGTGCCGTGCTGGCCCTGCCCATGTTCGGCCTGCGCATCAGTTTCGATCCGGAACTGTTCCTGCTGCTGTTCATCCCGCCACTGCTCTTTACCGATGGCTGGCGCATGCCCAAGCGCGAGTTCTTCCGGCTCGCGCGCCCCATCCTGGCCCTGGCGCTGGGTCTGGTGATGTTCACCGTGGTCGGGGTGGGCTATTTCATCCACTGGATGATCCCGGTCATCTCGCTGCCCTCGGCCTTCGCCCTGGCGGCCGTGCTCTCGCCCACCGATGCGGTGGCGGTCTCTTCCATCATCGGCAAGGGCCGCCTGCCAGCTTCGATGCAGCATGTGCTGGAGGGCGAAGCGCTGATGAACGACGCCTCCGGTCTGGTGGCCTTCAAGTTCGCCATCGCCGCCGTCATCACCGGCAGCTTCTCGCTGCTGGATGCCAGCATTTCCTTCGTGCTGATCGCCGCCGGTGGTATCGCGGTGGGCCTGATCGTGGCCTGGGGCTTCGGCCTGATCCGGCGCAAGATCATCGAATGGGCCGGTGACGAACCGGGCATCCAGGTGGTGCTGCTGCTGCTGATCCCCTTCACCGCCTACATCTTCGCGGAACACTTTGGTCTCTCCGGCATCCTGGCTGCGGTCGCCGCCGGCATGCTGATGCCCTACCTGGAAACGGCCGGCGGCGAATCGGCCGCCACCCGGCTGCAGGGACGCAGCATCATGACGATGCTGGAATTCGTCTTCAACGGCATGTCCTTCCTGCTGCTGGGCCTGCAGTTGCCGGGCATCGTCAGCCTGGCTCACGTGGATGCGCAGATGGCCGGCAACGTCCCGGTCTGGCACCTGTTCGTCTATATCCTGGCCATTACGCTGGCGCTGATCGTGCTGCGTTTCGTGTGGGTGTGGATCAACCTGCGCATGCGCCGCTTCGCGTCGGCACTGCGCGGCCAGAGCGGACGCAATCGCAAGTTCGACCTGCGCCTGATCAGCATCACCGCGCTGTCAGGCGTACGCGGCGCCATTACCCTGGCCGGTGTGATGTCGATCCCGCTGCTGCTGAAGGAACATACGCCCTTCCCGGCGCGCGACCTGCTGATCTTCCTGGCCACCGGGGTGATCGTCTGCTCGCTGCTGTTTGGCAGCTTCCTGCTGCCGTGGATGCTCAAGGACCTGCAGCTCGATGCCGAGGTCAAGCGTCGCCGGGCCGAGGAGATGATGGCGCGTCTGCGCCTGTCGGAGGCGGCCGTGCGCAGTATCGAGACCGCCCAGGAACGCATCGGCGTGACCCTGGACGAAAACGACCTGGCGCTGCTGACCGAAGTCAGCGGCAGCCTGCTGGCCACCTACCGGATGCGGATGAATGCGGAGAGCGATTCGGAAGACACCCAGCGCGCCGCCAACCGCTTCAAGCAGTTCGAGCGCGAACTGCGACTGGAGGCGATCCGCGCCGAGCGCCTGGAGGTGCACTACCTGCGCGCCGAACAGCGCATCAACGATGAAACCTTCCTGATGCTGATCAACCAGATCGACATGGCCGAGACCTGGCTGCTGGGCTCACTGAACGGCCCCGGCCAGCATCACTGAGGAGGAGCGGCAACGACAAAGCCCGCGCTGCCATTGGCAGGGCGGGCTTTGTCGTTGCCCTACGGACTGAAGCGGCTCAGGCCACCGAATTGATGGTGGTGCCGATGATTTCGCCGGTGGAGTTGCGCGAAGCCTGTTCGCGGCGATTGCGTTCTTCGTTGGCGGTCTCGGCACGGGTCTGGTCGGCCTGGATTTCTTCCTGGCGGCGCATTTCGGCCTTGGCGGCGGCGGCGGCCTCTTCGGCACGGCGCACGGCGACCGGATCGTTGGCTTTGCCCGTGGTGGGCGTATTGCCGTTGGGGTCGGAGACGACGGCGTTGACGGCGGAGGAAATGTCGATGGGCATGTTGGGCTCCCTGTGACTGCGAAGACTGAAGACGGATACTGGACCGGATCGGGCGTACCGCTGCCGGTACGAACTCGCTATGTTACGCCCATTGTCACGCTCTGCCACAGGGAAAATCCTGAGTCGCGCAGATTTACGGGGATGCCGTGCGGAAACTGTGATGAATCTGGCAAATAAACCGCCCTGGCCCGGCGTACATCGATGTCAGGGTGGCAAGTGATTGCCGTACAGACAAGCCAGATGGAACCTTACCGTAGCGCTCGGCGGATGGCTCCCGCCTGTTGGGCAGGCCGCAGCAAGCGTCGCGCTTCCTCCCCACTGGCCGAAAGTGACACTTACGAATTGCAATGCCCCCAGTGTCGGTATTGCTCGCAAACCGGGTCAACACTAGATTGACCGCTGGCGTCGGCATTCCAGATGAAGCAGCGGGTAAGGCCGTCCTTGACCGTCCAGTTCTGATCGCCCTGTCTTGATGAAGCCCAAGTGCAAGTAAAAAGCGGATGCTTGCTCGTTCTGTTCGTTGACATCCGTCGTCAGAAAAGGCGATAAGCCCAATGCGTATTCGACCAGGCCACGACCAATGCCTTTGCCATGATGGGCAGGATCGATAAACAACGCCTCCATGTGCGCGTCATTCAACGACATGAAGCCCAACGGTCTGTCGTTCTCGTCAACGGCTAATAGCAATGGAGCATCTGGAAGAAAATCCCGGACCTCATTGGCAATTTCCGCATAGTCAGTCGGACTCAAAAAATCATGCGTGGCCAGTACGGCATTGCGCCAGATGTCCAGCACTCGATCACCATCGTCGCGATGTGATTTTCTAATATTCATCATATGTCTTCAGGCAAGAGGCGGCGCTATCGGGCTAGCGCTGACGAAATCGATATCGAATTCTTCACACTCAAATTCATCCGGCGGCTCCCAAAGTGCGCTCGCGATCTCGAATATATGATCCGGCACGAGCATTGAGAATGTGGGACCTTGCTCCTCATTCCTCCGCCGGACACGTTCGCGACGAAGTTCCAGAGGGGCATCAAGCACATGGATACGAAGTGAAAATCCCTGGTCCACGATGCGCCGGCAAAACGCCATTCGAGGTGTTTGTTGGATCAAGCCGAGTTCCAGCACGACATCTCGCCCTGAATCCAGTATTTTTTGGCTATGAATCCAGATCAGGTCCAACAAGCGCTCTTTGCGCTGGACATACCAAGAGACGAAATCACCTTCGGGGCGATCAGGACTAAAGAGCCTGGCGAACCACTCGTCGAGCGCAATATGTACACCCCCGACATTTTCCGCCAAGACGGTGCTGAAGGTGGATTTGCCAGCCCCGACAGGGCCTTCAACGAGATGTACTTGATTCATTGCGTGAGTGTTCATTAAGGGGATACGCATTGTATGCGGACAATTGGATGTCTGGAACTGCCCGCTTCGGAGCTTGCACCGGCCACTAACTCGCGGGATGAGTTTTCTGGAAACTCCATTCACGAAGTCCCACTGATGTTTGGCAATGCTTCGGATAGTGCAGAAAGAATTCAGCATAACTCGGGGGCGAAGCGCTATGCAAAGGAGACCCATCTATCTGGACGATGTCTGGGCCCACGCCACGAATATTTCTCCCACCTCTCTGAGGGCGGCTTCGCGGCGCGACATATCCAACGTCGGCGCATCATAGTAAGCAGCGACAAATAGCGGATTACGCTGCGGTGGACGCACGATCGCGTAGTCATTGGTCTGCCGCTCCACGCTGGTGCCGGGGCGGTCGCCTGCCTGCCAATCCGCCGGCAGGGCCGCACGCAGGCGATTGCGTCCCGGGCGGCAAGCGATCATCCAGTCTTCCAGTTGCTGGCGCGCATCCGGACTCAAGACATCGCCCGTCAGGATGGCGCGTGCATTGCCGACGATGGCCCGCGGCGTGGTTGTGTCCCGCTCACCACTGTACTGATTGGACATCGGCTCATAACGGTCGGAACGCGTCACGGTGTCGCCCAGGCTTCGCAAGAAAGCAGTCAAGCCCTCCGGGCCGCCAGCATTGCGCATCAGCAGGATGGCGGCAGTGTTATCACTCAGTTCGACGGTCGCCTGACACAGCTCGCCTACCGTCATGCTGCCGCGCCCGACGTTGGTCAGGGTGGTCGGCGAGGTGAAGATCAGATCCTTCCTGGTATAGGGTATTGATCGTTGCAAGCTCTCCTTGCCTTGATCGACGCGGGCTAGCACCTGTGCAGCGAGCATGCCCTTGAACGTGCTGCACATCAGGAAACGTTCGTCGGCCCGATGCGCCAGTGTCTTGCCCGAACCGGTATCGACCGCGAACACGCCCAGGCGCCCGCCATAGCGGTGTTCCAGTTCGGCTAGCGGCGAGGTAGCGGCGCGCAGGTCAAAGGCGATACCGCCGAGACCGAATGCCAGGGGAAGGCCGATGCTGAGTTGACGGCGTTTGAAGGAAATGGTCATGGGGAAATTTTCTCGTCAGTGCAAGGAGATGGGAAAAGGGTGCAACTCGCCCCGGCAGGCATCGGCGCTACCAGAACGAGATCCGCGATCGGGAAAAGTGTCAGCCGTTCTGCTGCGGTTGCTGCTGCGGAATCGCGGGGAGCAAGCGGCGAATACTGCGGGCGTCACGTTCCATGGCGTCAGGCCTGGCGCCGTCGAGCAAGACCAGCGTGACATCCTGCTGTGGCGACTTCAGCCGCATGATGAGGCAGCGGCCCGCCGCTGCCGTGAAGCCGGTCTTGGACAAGGCGATGTCCCATCCCTTTTGTCCGACCAGCTGGTTGGTGTTGCGATAGGTGACGCGCTGCCCGGCGATCATGATCGCGCCCGCCGGGGCTGTCGTATAACGTGCGATGTCCGGATAGCCTGCGGCCGCGCCGGCAATGGCAGCCAGCTCCAGCGCAGTCGAGGTGTTGCGCGGCGAGAGCCCGGTCGGATCATCCAATGTGGTGTGCGCCAGGCCGAGTTCCGTGATCTTGGCACTGGCCGCTCGCCTGAACGCAGGCAGACCACCCGGATAGCTTTGAGCGAGCGCATAGGCAGCACGGTTATCCGAAGAAGCCAGTGCCAGTTGCATGAGCGTGCGCAGGCTGACGCGGGCCCCTTGCGGCAGACTGGAACTGACCTGCCGCAAGGCGCTGACGTGCTGCTGTTCGATGCGAACCAGTCGATCCAGATCAGGCTTTGCATCGAGTACGACCATCGCCGTGACCAGCTTGCTCAGCGAGGCGATCGGCACCACCGCATCGGCGTCCTTTCGCAGCAGCACGCGACCGGAATGGCTATCCAGAACCGCCACATGATTCGACTCCAACAGCCGTCCCAGCATAGAGGCTTCCCCCTCCAGAACGGCATCCGGCAAGGTGCCGGCTTGCCGATGCTCCGACGCGGCGCGCGTGGCTGCCATCGATGATGGCGTAGCCGGCACAAACTGCAGACCAGCCGCGAGCGCGGCAGCCATCGTCAGGGCCAGCATCACCGCCGGCACCGTGGATATCATGACCGTGGGAGGGATCCGTGTTGACGGCCGCGCCAGCCGCTTCACGCGCTCCAGCAATTCCCCGCTCGCCGCTTGCAGCGACACGGCTACCGTATTGTCCCGCGTCTGGCATTGACTCAGGCGCTCCAGCGCGAGCGCCAATTGCCGCGGCTCGCCGGTCAGCGTACCGGCCAGATCGTCGGCGATCAACTCGCGCTCCATACGGATGTGCCGGGAGAGCCACCACACCACTGGATGGAAGAAGAGCAATGCCTCGATCGCGTTCTGCAACAGATTGATGAGGTAGTCCAGGCGCTTGATGTGGGCGATCTCATGAGCCAGCAAGGCTTCCAGCATCTGCGGTGGCATGCTCAGAAAAATCGCCCCCGGGACGATGATGACTGGCCGCCACCATCCCGTCGTCAGCGGTCCATGGTTGCCATGCGCCACACGTAGCAACACCGGTCGGCGGACGCCGCAACATATCGCCAGGGAGCTGGCGCAGGCCTGCCAACGCGTGGGCGCTGCGCCGGTCTGTACTGCGATATTCCTGCTCCAGTACAGCCCGGATGCCAGCCGCGCTCCCATTGCGATCACGCCGACCGACCAGCAGGCAACCAGCCATGGCATTGCGGAGGTGAGGAAGATGGAAAAGGGCTGGCTTCCGATCATCCCGGCCAGACCGTGGCCGGCGCCTGTCGATGCTGTGGTCATTGCAATAGACAGGCCTGCCTCCAGCAACACCGACGCCAGGCACGACAGTTGCGCCAGACACAGCATCAGATAACGTTGCCTGCAAGCCGCAGTGGGGAGCAGGCGCAGCAGCACGACGGCGACGGCACCGATCAGTGCCCCTTTCCAGAGGAAATTCAGAAGCGCCCAGCCGATTGCCGTGACCACGGTAGATGATTCCGCGATCACCGCTCATCTCCGTGCAGTAGTCTCCTGATCTCGTCTTTCTCTTCTTGCGTCACGTGATGGCGCAATGCCGCCATCACCAGCGCCTTGCCCGATCCCGAGAACGCCTTCTGGATCAGATCCTTCAGCAGGGTCGCCTGCAGCGACTTCTGCCGCTGAGCCGGCGCATAGACGTGAGAGCGCTCGCTTTCATCGCGCGTCAGCATGCCTTTGCCGTGCATGACCTGCATCTGCCGCAACACGGTGGCATAGGAGAGATCGGGCCGCTCCGGCAGCATGGCCTCATGCACTTGCTTGACGGTGGCATCGCCCAGCTGCCACAGCACACGCAACAGGTTCAATTCGGCCGCGGTGGGCCTGGATTTCTTGTGGGCTGGTTCCATATCGGATTCCAAAAGGCATGATCGTTGCGAAGTAGAATATATTTTCTAGACCAAAGTGTCTAGACTAAAATGTCTATACATCTGAAAGGCCAACATACCCTCGATGCCCTCCACCGATTGTCACGACCGCATGCTGACGACGCATAATCCCCGGATCGATGTACTCAGAGGCATCGCGATCCTGCTAGTACTGTTTCACCATTTCAATATTGCCTATCGGCTTGAAGAGACATGGCTGGCGGACGTGTTCGGATGGCCGGCATTACGCGCCTTGGCGCGCAACGGCAACTACGGCGTCACCATCTTCTTCGCCATCTCGGGCTTCCTGATCACGTCCAAAGTCTTACAGCGCCGGCGGGAGATCGGCCAGATCGACCTGGCCGGCTTCTACCGTCTGCGCATCGCACGCATCCTGCCTTGCCTGCTGCTCCTGCTATGCCTGGTGGATCTGCTGGCTATGGCGGGGCTGACCATCTTTCAGAACCGCGTCGTCGATGGAGGCAGCGTGTCGATGTGGCGCGTCAACCTGGCCGGGGTGGCTTTCCACATGAACGTGCTGATTGCGCGGCATGGATGGGTGAACTATGCGCTCGGCGTGCTGTGGTCGCTTTCCGTAGAAGAGGTGTTCTATCTGGTGTTCCCGCTGGCCTGTCTGGTGTTGAAAAGCGAGCGCCGGCTTCTGGTCTTCATGGCGGTGATCATCGTGGTCGGGCCGGTCTATCGTTTTGCGCACCCCGGCGACGAGGGGCAATTCCTGTATGGCTATTGGGCCTGCTTCGACAGTATCGCGATCGGCTGTTGTGCTGCGATCTTTTCCAGGCGCGGCGGGTTCGCATGGCTGAATCACCCTGTCGTGCGGGTCGCGCTCGGACTATCCATGGCGGTGTTATATCTGGCTTGGCCGATCGCGCAGAGCAAGGTGCTGGGTTGCACGGTCATGGCTGCAGGGACGGCTCTTATGCTGGTCGCCGCGCAATACAGGCCCGCACGCGGCACGACAGTCGTGTGCCGTGGGCTGGCTGCATGCGGGCGCTTGAGCTATGAGCTCTATCTTTTTCATCTGATCGTACTCGGCCTGATGCGCGCAGGATTCCCACCGCAAACCATTTCAGGAGGAGCAAAGATGGTGCTCCTGCCCGCTTACTTCATGATGTCGGCTGCGCTGGCCCAGGTCATCTCACGCGCCTTTTCCGCACCGATGAACCGTATCATCCGGGGGACATAGCCATTCATGGTTCGCTCGCAGGATGAGCCGCTCCACCTGACCCTCTTTCATTGCCTTCCGGAGGGTGCCACGTGGTCATACGAAAGTCGGCCATTCGCTCATTCAAGTCCGGCCAACGGTCTCGCTTCTTCAAGAATCCATTGTGCGAACGCCCTGAGGGGCTCACTGCCAAGTTGCAACGGCTCAGGGAGCACAAGGCAAAATGTCTTGGAAATGCTGCTGTCCTGCGGCCACGGTGCGACCAGGCGACCTTGCGCCAGCTCGACTTCCACATACAGACGGGGCACCAGCGCGACGCCCAGCCCGGCCAATGCTGCCTCAATCAGCATTCCATGCAAGTCATAGCGGGGCCCTTGCGCAGAATGGCTCAGGCTAATCCCTGTCTGCGCGGCATAGCGATTCCAGGCATCGTGATTCTGACGTCGATGCAGGCGAGGCAGCGTGTCCAAGGCAGGGGTCCCTGTCGCTCCTTCCAGTAATGCAGGATGACATACCGGCACCAGCACCTCATCGAGCAGACGATAGGTGTGCATTCCGGTCCAGGCCGGATGTAAGAAATGGATCGCCGCATCCAGGCCACTGCCAGGCAGCAGGAACGGCTCCATGCGTTCGGAGAGATGCACCGTGATGTGGGGATGCAGGGCAGCAAAGCGCGGCAGGCGGGGGATCAGCCAGCGCATCGCAAACGTAGGGCTGACCGCGATATCCAGGCTGGCCCCGTTGGGAGGCTGGGACATCAGATGCTGGCTGTCTCGGTCCAGGCGCTCCAGCGTTTCCCGGACGTGGCTGGCATAACGTTGGCCATGCGGCAGCAAGCGCACGCGGTTGCCGATCCGCTCGAACAGGGTCACTCCCAGAAATCCCTCCAGGCGGCCAATCTGCCGGCTGATGGCGCCTTCGGTCAAGGCCAGTTCTTCGGCGGCACGTGCAAAGCTGCCGTGACGCGCCGCAGCCTCGAATGCCATCAGTGAGCTGTTGCTGGGAATCCTGCGCCGCATCGTATTCCTCGTATTCCATAAGCGGGTTGATGACGTGAGCTTTACCTTATGTCAGTGAAGCTTGCCTAAGTATCGATTTATTGACCGGGATTGGCTGCCTATCATGACAACTCCTCAACCAAGCAGGCCGCCACAAGGGTGGCCGTGGCCCATCATCATTATGATCTATACCGTCGAATGCAGCTTCGCCGACCCCGTCAGCGAAGCAGAATGGAACGATTTCTACAGCCTGGAAAAGTTACCCGCCCTCATCTCCGTGCGCGGCTTTCACACTTCGCAGCGATTCAAGGCTTTGAGGGAAGGCTGCCCGGTCTATCTCGCGCTGCATACGATTGACCATCACGACGTGCTTCTCTCTGACGAATACCGGCGAAAAGGCGGTGGCAATTTCGCGCGATGGCAGCAACACATCACCGACTGGCATCGCAATCTCTATGAAACATCGGCTACGGCCCCTGCGGTGCGTAGCGGGGAGTACCTGCTGCTCAGCGCGCGTGGCCCCGATCCCTTGGTGGCGATGGGGCTGTCGCCATCGATCCTGCATGCCGTCGCCCTGGAGAAATTCCCGGAATGGAGATGGATGGCAGTCCTGTCCGATCCCGTCGATATCGACGGTATTGCCCTACCCGAAGGGCTGCATCTCTATGCTCCGATGACTGCGCAACTGCGCAGCGGTAGCGAGCCAGCCATCGTCAGCGCGAGCTAGCACGATGCCCAATCTCACTTTCTACATCCGCCAGGACCAGATGCCCGCCGCGCAATCCCTGGATCGGCTCACCGCGCGCTGCATACAGCTCTGCACGAAGATTCTGGAGGCGCGGCCCGAGAACATCCACGTCATCTACGTCGCGGTCGGTCATGGGACAGGCCATCCTGCATTCGCCGACGTCCGTTATCGGATGTCGGCAAACAGGACGCCGGCCATCATGGAAGATTTCATGCAGCAGCTGGACGAGGCCATCCAGGACCATACCGGACTGCTGCCGCGCATCCGCTGCTTTGCCTATGCCGCGCAGTCCATCAGCGCAAGGCATTGACTCCTACCCACAGCAAACGAGACGAAAATGCATTTCCCCAGTCAGCAAATCGGTGATTTCTCCGTCACCGCCATCAGTGATGGTTTTCTCAGCGCACCTCTGGAGCTGCTGTCCAATATCGATCCTGCAGAGGCGACCAGGCTCCAGCATGCGGCAGGAATGAGCGACCCCTCTGCCATCCATATCAATTGCTATCTGATCCGCAGCCCGACGCAAACCGTGTTGGTCGATGCCGGCGCCGGTGGCTTCAAGCAATGGGGTGGCCGATTACAGGACAATCTCAAGCAGGCCGGAGTGCTGCCTTCCGACATCGATACCGTCCTTCTGACCCATGCTCATCCCGACCACATTGGTGGCCTTCTCGATAGCGCAGGAGACCGCGCCTTTCCCGATGCGGAGTTGGTAGTACAGGGGCAGGAACTGGACTTCTGGGAGAACGACGCCAATTTCTGCCGCGCCAGCGAGCGGGCGCGCGGAAATTTCATCTTCGCGCGCCGGGTATTCGGCAAGTATCGGGACAGGCTGCGCACCTTCGCCGGCGGCGAGGTCCTTCCCGGCATTAGCGCCCAGCCGCTGCCCGGACATACCGCCGGACATTGCGGCTATCACATCAACTCAAATGGGCAGGGCCTGTTGATCTGGGGCGATATCGTGCATTTCCCGCACCTGCAGATCGCTCGCCCCGACGTCTCCATCGCATTCGACCTCGATCCGCATCTGGCGACGGCAACCCGGGTTCACTTGCTGGATATGGTGAGTGCGGACCAACTACTTATCGCGGGTATGCACCTCGGTGAGGAAGGCTTCGTCCAGATTGTTCGCACGGGAAAGAGTTATCGGGTTGTAGGCAAGCGTTGATAGCCCTGATGTTACCCGCCCCGACGAGCATGCAATCCCCTGTTTATATTGGCGCACGGGGTATTGTCATTCAGACCCTTGGCCAAGATCCGGCGGAAAACAGCAGGCGTCCAGCCCACATGCCGGGGATGGCGTACCTCATATCGATGTGGTCGTCTCAACCGGTTCTCACGACTGTTTATAAAATAAGTTCTAAAATGACTCCGCCCGCCAGGATGGATCGGCGGCCGCTGACCTGTCAGACCGTGGGCTGCAAGCGTGCGTCCAGCCCACGCACAATGAAGTTTTATCGGAGATCACAAACTCATCATGAACATCATCGACTCGATTGATAAAAATGCCACCTATCCGGGCAGTGGTTCGACACAAGGCGGGGGCAACGCATCGGGATCTTCTTTCGAGAGCAGGCTGCAGCTGGCCAAGGCCAGTGGCTCGCTGTCAGCCTCGACGAAGTCCGATCCGGCGCGGGAACTGCAGGAATGGGCGGCCATGTCGCCGGATCAGCGGCTGTTCTATATGGTGCTGCAGTCCCTGGGGGTAACGAAAGATCAATACGAGCAGATGTCGTCCGACGACAAGCAGAAACTGGCAGAGAAGGTCCGCGAGCGGATCAAGGAGATGGCCAAGAACGGCACGCTCAATGCGGCCACGATGGCCTAGACCGGCTTCCCGGTCGTCGACATAATACGGTCAGACGGTCTCTGGTTCCCGATCCAGCAGACAGTCGATGAACGCACCGAGGAGAGCTGGTCGATGCCGCCTGTTCGGGTAATAGAGGAACAGCCCCGGGCGCGAAATCGACCAGTCCGCCAGCACCTGGACCAGCCGCCCCTGTTCCAGAAGTTCGGCCACGCCATCCCGTTCAAAGTGATAGGCAATGCCAAGCCCGTCGAGTGCTGCAGCGATGCCGATATCGGCATGGTTGGTGACGATGGGGCCGTCCACCGCGACCTCCATCTGTCGCCCACGTTTCTTGAATTCCCAACGGTAGTGCCTGCCGTCCATCTGGAGCCGCCAGTTGATGCAGGTGTGCTGGTGCAAGTCGGCAGGTGTCCTGGGCGTTCCGCGACGGGCGAGATAGTCCGGAGACGCCACGGCCACCATGTTCAGGTCCGGTGTGAGGCGGACCGCCACCATGTCTTTCTCGAGCCGGTTACCGACGCGGATACCGGCGTCGAAACGGCCCTCCACGATGTCGGTCAGCGCGTCGTCCACCACGATGTCGAGGACGACGTCCGGGTGCGCCTGATGGAAACGTGAAAGCCGGGGCGCAATGAGGGTTCGCGCCGCGATCCCCAGCGTATTGATGCGCAGCGTGCCACTCATCTTGCCTGTGGCCTCGCTGGCTTCAGCGACTGCAGCAGCCATCTCCCGAAACAGCGGTGCCACACGTCTGTAGAGCAGTTCACCACTCGCCGAGGGCGCGACGCTGCGCGTGGTCCGGTTTAGCAGACGAGCGCCAATGCGGCCTTCGAGTTGCCGGATGGTCTGGCTCAGGGCCGACGGCGAGAGTCCCAGATGCTCCGCCGCGCGGGCAAAACTCTGCCGCTCCACGACAGCGACGAAGGCCTTCAACTCAGCAAAATCGGATCCACGCATTATGTATTATTTTCTACATAGAACATACGAATTCTAGGATATTAACTAAATTCACATTGGCGCGCATCCTGAGGCCTTTACCAACCTCATCGAGCCAAGCACATGGACGCCCTGCCCCTTCCTGAGCCAATTGCCGCGTACTTCGCGGCAGAACACAATCCCGAAGCGCTGGCGCGCTGCTTCACGGCACAGGCCGTCATGAGGGATGACGGCCATACCTATACCGGCGTCAACGCCATCACGGCCTTCATGGCCGAGGCATCGGCCAGGTTCAGCGCGACCAGCGTGCCGTTTTCCGTAGAACTGGACGACGGCGTCCAACTCGTGCGTGCCAAGGTCTCCGGCAACTTCCCCGCTAGCCCTATCGTGTTGACCTATCGCTTTCGCCTGGAGCGTGGCCTGATCGCCTCGCTGGAGATCAGCGCATGAGCTTCGACCTTCATCTCAAGGGCCTGCGGGCCGTGGTCACTGGCGGCACGCAGGGCCTTGGCGCTGCCGTCGTGAAAACCCTCGCCCAGGCTGGTGCCCGGGTGATGACATCGGCGCGCTCCCTGCCTGCGCAGCCAGTCGAGGGAGTGAGCTACCTCGCTGCCGACCTTTCCACCGCGGACGGGAGCGATCACCTCGCCCACGCCATCCTGCAGGACTGGGGTGGCGTCGACATCGTGATCAACGTCCTCGGAGGATCAAGAACGCCCGTCGGTGGTTTCGCTGCGATCAGCGATGAGCACTGGTTCGCCGAGCTCAACCTGAACCTGATGCCGGCCGTGCGTCTGGATCGTGCACTGTTGCCCGCCATGCTGGCGCAAGGCTCCGGGGTCATCATTCACGTCAGCTCAATCCAGCGCGTGCTGCCCCTGCCCGAGTCGACCACCGCTTATGCCGCTGCCAAGGCGGCGCTCACGACCTACAGCAAGTCACTGGCAAGAGAGGTGACGTCAAAGGGCGTGCGCGTCTTGAGTGTCGCCCCGGGCTGGATCGAGACCGAGGCTTCCGTGACGTTCGCGCAGCGGATGGCAACGCAGGCCGGGACGGACTACGAGGGTGGCAAGAAAATCATCATGGACTGGTTGGGAGGCATCCCGGTAGGCAGGCCCGCACCACCGCAGGAGGTCGCCGATCTGATCGCATTTCTGGCATCCCCGCGAGCGGCTTCGATGGCGGGAACCGAGTATCGGATAGACGGCGGTACAGTGCCGACTGTGTAGCAAAAACACAATAATCGCTGCAAGCTGGGCGATGGCAAGCTCATGAGACTTGCCATCCTCCGTGGAGAGGATGTCCTGACCGTCAGCTGTCAGCCACCGGAACCATGGGACTTCGACGACTGCCGCAACACGACAATATTGCCCAACAACGCAATGCTGGTTCCAGCGAACAGGGGGAGTGTCACCACCACCCCCTCTCTGATGACGGACATGCAGATCGCTACCACCGGGACCAGGACAAACGAAAATGACGCCCTGGCCGGGCCAGTACGCTTGATCAGTTCGAAGTACAACAGAAATGCCGCGACCGATCCCGCCACGACCAGATAAGCCAGCCCGGCCAGGTAGGAATCCGAATACCTGGACACGATCGCCGAGCCCTCCATCGCCGCCACCGCCAGGCACACCACACCGCTGAACAGCAACCCCCAGCCAACAGTGGCGACACCCCATATTCCATGTAGGCGATTTCGCGCACCGATGGCCGTGCCTGCTGCCGTCGAGAAGGCGGCCATCAATGCCCATGCCAGACCAAGCATCAGTTCATGCCGATAGGAGTGATTGAAAATCAGTGGTCCCGTCCCGCCACCGAAAACGATGCATATCCCCAGTAGGCCACAGCCCATGCCGATCTTATCGGTGGTCGTCGGGATATCCCCGGTCAAGAGCCGTGAGAGAAACGCCGTGATCATCGGCGAGACCGACAGCACCAGGGCGACCAGTCCGCTGGGAATGTGGAGTACCGCATTGTAGAAGGCAACGTAGGCCAGCCCGAACATGGCTATGCCCTGCATGGCCACCCAGAGGATGTGATGACGTGCAAGGCGCAATCGCTTCCCGCTTCCCCATGCGATCAACAGCAGAATCACCCCTGCCCCCAACATGCGATGACCCACCCCGATTACGGGGGTAACCTCCGCGTTTTGCGACAGAACCATTGAAGAGCCTAGCCCGACGAGCAAGGCGTTGAAGAAGAGAAGTAAGGTATTCATGCATGCAGAATACGCTCACAGCGATAGAGAATTTAGCTAAGATACACCTCTTGTATCGCCATTTCTGGTGAAAATCACCAATAACGAGGGCTCCAGCCATATATGAATCTGGACAAATTCAACATACAGATCCTGCAGGCATTGCAGGAGAACGCGCACCTGACGATCCAGGAACTGTCGGAACGCGTGGGCCTGTCGCCCACGCCTTGCGCGCGCAGGGTCAAGCAACTGGAAGAAGACGGGATCATCAAGCGATACGTGGCACTGGTCGATGGCCCCAAGATCGGCCTCGGCCTGACCGCTTTCATCCACGTACGGCTACGCACCCAGAGCAAGAAGGCGGTGGATGCGTTCGAGGCTGCCATCAGAAACATGTCGGAAATCATGACCTGCCATCTGGTCACGGGAAACTACGACTATCTGCTGATGCTGCGCGTGGAAAGCGTCGACGCCTGCCGCAAGTTCATCCGCGACAGGCTGATCATCATCGATAGCGTGGGGGAGACTGAAACCAGTATTTCCCTGGAAGAGACAAAACTGACGACCGCCCTTCCCTTGCCTGGATGGAGATGAGATTTCCGATTCGGGATTCGCCTGCGCTCAGTGACAATCCGGAACGTTCTGATCCAGATAAACCTCGAAGGCCACGCTATTGACCCACTTCTTGATGGCATTGCCCCAGAACGCCTCGTTCCAGCGCGCCGCCACTTGGCGTGCCGCGGCCAGATCGGCCGGGTCGCCGCTGCGCACCTGCAGTACCAATGCCTGGCGGGAGGTGGGCGGCAACTGGGCGGAAAACTTCTTCCACTCCGGCAGCTTGAGCAGGGCCTTCATGAGCGTGTCGTCATGCACGGCTGCATCACACTGGCCGATACGTACTGCCAGCAGGGAATCGGCCGGGGCCGGCATCACTTTTTCGATGGCGCCGTAACGCGCAGCGAGCGTGCCGACATAGGGGGAACCAGCCGAGACGCAAACGCTGCGGCCCTGCATGTCTTCCCATTTGCGGATGGTGGTGTCGGTGCGCATGATGGCCATGCCGCCGGCGCTGTAGCCGGTGGGGATCTCGACCACATCGCTCAGCGCGGCCTGTCCGGGCAGCGTGCGGGTGAACACCAGCTCGGGCCGCATCCCTTTCAGGGCGGCACGTTCTGCACCGTTGGTCTGGAGTTCGGCCTTCAGCTTCCACTTCGCGGCCAGGTCATCGGCCAGCACGGTGGCGATGTTTTCCGGCGTGCGGAATTTCATGCCGCCCTTGTACGTCGGCGGAACGTGATCCAGCCCGATGCGCAGTTGCCCGCTGCGACGGGCGTCATCCAGCACACCGGCTTGCAGGCTGCATGACAGCAATGCCGCCAGCGCAAAAATGAAAGAATGAAGACCGCGCATCGTGAGTCCAGATGACTTGAATACTTGGTGTTGGATCAAACCCGGATCAGGAGTTTTTCTCAGACATACTGATAGCGCAGCAGTCGATGCTTGAGGTTTTCCAGGATGACCTGGTCGATCAGCGCCGCCAGGATGGCAATGGTCAGGATGTTGGCCATCACGCCGATCATGTCCGCAGTCTCCCCCGAGTAGGCCAGCGTGCGACCCAGCCCCTTGCCGAAACCGACCAGCATCTCGGCCGAGATCAGGGCGCGCCAGGCGTTGCCGAAGGCCAGCTGGGCGCCGGTGATCAGCTCCGGCATCACCGCCGGCAGGTAGACCCGGCGCAGCATGGACAGGCGCGACGCGCCCATCACGCGGGCGGCCGAGACATGCACCTGCTGCACGCTCTCGGTGGCGTTCATCACCGACAGCGCTGCCGGGAAGAAGGCGGCGATGGCCACCACCACCACGATGGGCAGGTTGCCGAAGCCCATCAGGATCAGGAACAGCGGTACCCAGGCGATGGACGGGATCGATTGCAGGATCACGATGGCCGACTTCAGCACTTCGCGGAAGAAAAACAATACCGCGCCGATCAGGCCGAAACCGATGCCCAGCACCAGTGCCGAGCCATAGCCCATGCCCAGGCGATAGAGGCTGCCGAACAGGGCCAGGCGGAAATTGCTGGACTGCACCTCTTCAAACAGGCGCGCCGCCACCGACGGCACGCCCGGCATCAGGAAGGACGGCAGCGACCAGGCCGCAATCTGCCACATCAGAAGGATGAAGACGATGGCCAGAACCATGGCCAGCTTCTTGCGGAGACCGGTAACGCGACGCTGTGAGCTCATAAGACAAATAAAAGACGATGGCCGGACTCGCTCCGGCCAGATCAAAAAACATTAAACCTCTTCAACCCGACCTCCAACCGTTCGGACTGAGTAGGCCCGCAGGGCCGTATCGAAGGCGCCCCCGACGCAGTGCCTTCGATATGCGGCTGCGCCGCTACTCAGGGCGAACGGTAGGCAGCACAGTCCTCAGGCATCCAGCCATCCCGACATCACAGCTTGCGGGCGTTCTGCCACGACAGGTCGGTGATGGAGTTCACGTCGAAGGGCTTGCCATCACGGGTCTTGAGCGAGCCCTGGGATTGCAGGATATCGGCGATTTCCTGCATCCGGTCCTGGTCCTTCTTGTTGATCTTGGCAGTGAAGGTCTGGCTCTTGATGGCATCGCGGATCACGTCTTCGCGCAGCATTTCGCCATGCTTCAGGGTCTTCAGGGTCGGCTCGGCGATGAAGTAGCCGGCGATCAGCTTGGATGCCTCGGCGGGCTTCTTCTGCAGCAGGGTGATGGCGTCACGCTGGGCGTCGAGCGACTTCCAGACAGCGTCGCGCTTCTTCTTCAGGGTCTCGCCGGAGGTGATCACCACCATGCAGGGGAAGGGCCAGACTTCGCCGATCTCATAGATCTGCTTGACCGGTGCAATCAGTTGCGCGATGCGGGCCTGCGGTTCGAACAGGAAGGCCGCATCCACGCGCTTGCCCACCAGCGACTGCACCGCCACCTGGGGCGAGACGCCCATGACGTTGACGTCATCCGGCTTGACGCCGGCGTCGCGCAGGACCACGCCCTTGAGTACGGTATCAGCGGTGCTGCCCTCGGCTTGCGAGGCCAGGGTCTTGCCCTTCAGGTCGGCGACCTTGTTGATGCCAGAGTCCTCGCGTGCCACCAGGGCGTGATAGCCCAGTTGCGCACCGCCCACCACCTTCAGGTCGGCGCCCTTGGAGGCCCAGGCCACGGCATTGGAGAAGCCGAACACGCCGCTGTCGAGCTGGCCGCCGACGATGGCCTTGACCAGGTCGGTACCGGACTTGAACTCGATCAGCTCCACATCCAGGCCGTACTTCTTGTAGAGGCCGGCTTCATAGGCGGCCATGGCCTGGGCATCGTCCATGACGCGCAGGTAGCCGATCTTGAATTTTTCCAGGGCAAAGGCATTGCCGGGGAAGGCCAGGGCAGCGGCGGCGATGGCCGGTGCCAGGACGCGTGCGAGTTACAAACTCCAACCCCACCAGTGTTTAG